>NZ_RZRA01000400.1:0-4829 GCF_003998945.1 Mesorhizobium sp. M7A.F.Ca.CA.003.01.2.1
CCCTGAAGGAACGCCTGTTGGGTCAATTGACTTTTTCGTAAATGGCGTGCGAGGCTCGCGCGGGGCGCCATGTCGATTCCGGCATGGCATGGGTTTTGGTTCGGGACAGAAGGGTGACGCCGCCATGGCGATCGCCCCGGTGTTTCGGCGTGTGGGAGTGGCAATGCGAGAATATTATTCGATCACCGAGTTGACCCGCGAGTTCGACGTGTCGACGCGGACGCTGCGCTTTTATGAGGACGAAGGGCTGGTGCAGCCGGTGCGGCGCGGCCGCACGCGGCTGTTTCGCCCCTCCGACCGGCAGCTCATTCGCCAGATCATGCGCGGCAAAAGGCTTGGCTTCTCGATCAACGAGATTCGCGAAATCATCCAGATGTACAAGGAGCCGCCCGGCGAAGTCGGCCAGCTCAACCTGATGATCAAGCGCATCGAGGAAAAGCGCGAGGATCTCCGGCAGAAACGCCGCGACCTCGAGGAGACGCTGGCTGAACTCGACCAGGCCGAGGAGTCTTGTGTGGAGCGGCTGGTGGAGCTTGGCGTGAATACGTAGGCAGAGAGTTTGAGGGACAGCGCCCCCCTCTCTCCTGCCGGACATCTCCCCCACGAGGGGGGAGATTGGCCGCTTGAAAGCCAGCTCAAATCCAGCGGCGCACGCGTTTGGCGTAGTCGCGGTATTTCTTGCCGAATTTTGCCGCCAGCACCTTTTCCTCGCCTTCGATCGCCACCTTCTGCGTGGCATAGGCGGCGATGAACGCCAGCGGCAGGAACCACACGATGCCCGAGACAAAGGCGACGCCGATCAACAGCAGCGTGTTGGCCAGATACATCGGATTGCGGGTGACGCCGAAGGGACCCGTGGTGACCAGGTGATCGGGTACAGCGTTGGGGTTGAGCGTGGTCTTGGCCCGGATCATGGTGCGGATCGCGGTGAACCAGAGTGCGGCGACGGCAAACAGCGCCACCCAGCCGGCCGCGAACAGGATATCGCCCAGCAGGTCGCCGATCCAGGGCAGGGGATAGAGCAGGCCCAGTGCGATGCTGACGGCGATGGCGGCGATGTAGATCAGCGGCGGCCACGGTATGAGCCCCGGCTTCGGCTGGTTCTCGGTCATTCGGCCCCTCCCTCCATCAACTTGCTGTCGGTCTTGGCGGTGCACATGCCGGCGAGATCGGACAAATGCGCTTTCCACTCCGCAGTCTGATCGTTGTTGTAGAGCCTATCAAGCGTGGACTCGCCCTCGAGTGTATCGAGCATGCAGACACAGTAGCTCGTACAGAACTCGGTGTCGCGCGACTGCTCGCAGGACAGCTGGCAGGTTTTGAGGAAATTCACCTGCGGGGTTTCGACCTGCGCCGGCATGATCTGCGAGAACAGCCAGACGCAGCCGATCAGCAGCGGCTGGTGGATCAAATAGAAAGCCAGGCTGTGCCGACCGATGAAGACCAGCGGGTTGGCCAAGCGACCGGGCGCCAGATTGGCAAGCCTGGCAAGCAGGCCGGCACCTGCGGCGAGTTTCGTCACCGCGATGCCCGCAAGCACGGCGCCGAACCACGGAAACAGCGGAACGTAGTCGTTGGAGCGCGGATTGGTCGCCGACAGGCCGACCCACCACAGCCATGGGTGATCGAAGGCCTCGAAGCGCAGATAGACGGGGGCGGCGATAACGAGCGCAGCGACGACAAGCGTCAGCAGCGCCGGCAGGCGCAGGAAGGCGAGACCGAGCAGGCTGGCCAGCGCGATCTCGTGCAAGATGCCGAAGAAGATGAAGCCGTCCGGAGTGGCTATGCGGGTGACGACCGAAATCGCGATCGCGGCTCCGGCGACCATGGCGAACCGCTTCCAGAAGCCGTTCCAGCGGATTTGTCGGCCGTGGGCGAGATACAGGCTGACGCCGACCAGGAACAGGAAGGTCGAGGCGATGCAGCGCGCGTAGATCTTCCACCAGCCGAAGGCGGTCAGGCCGGGATCGGTGTAGCCGAAGAACTCCAGATCCCAGGTGAAATGGTAGCTTGCCATGGCGATCAGCGCGATGCCGCGCACGATGTCGATGGCGACGATGCGCTTTGGTCGATCCTGAACGGGTGCGGTCGGCGTTTGGATGCTCATGGTCTCGCATTCTGATTCAGCCCCGCTGGAGGACTATCACGGTTGCCCGGGACAAAAGAAGACCGGCAACCCTGCCGATAGCGCCGGATCAGCCGCGGCATTGGGCCAGTGCCGGAAAGCCTTTGGCCGGCTTCGCTTTTGCCGGATGCACGTCGGTTTCCTCTTATTGGCGCTGAGGTCGCCACGGCAGATTTGACCCGGTGAATCTGCTTCGGGGAAAGCAATGTCCACCCATGTGCGCCATCCGATCTGGCTACCGGCCCTCAAGGCCGCGGACGCGCGCACCTTCGCTTCGCTCTATGCGGTCGAATCCTTCGCCCGCGCCACGGTGTCGAGCGTCATCCCGATCCAGGCTTACGAGATCCTGCACAACGAGCAGATCGTCTCGATCCTCTACACCGTCGTGGCGATGCTCGGCCTGTCGGTGACATTGTTCATGCCGATGCTGATCCGCCGTTTCGCCCGGCGCTGGGTCTACACGGCGGGCGCCTGCCTGCTGGCCATTGGCTCGCTGTTCTTCGTCACCGACACGCTTGCCGGGCAACTGGCCGGCATGCTGTGCCGGGTGATGGGCGCCAGCGCGCTGTCGATCACGCTCAACCTCTACATCATGGACCACATCCGCAAGACCGACTTCATGCAGGCCGAATCGCTGCGCATGGCGTGGTCGATGCTGGCCTGGACCGGTGGGCCGACGCTCGGCATCTTCCTCTACACGCGCTTCGGCGTCTATGCCGCGCATGGCGCGGTGGCCGTGTTCGCGTTAGCCTTGCTGGCATTGTTCTGGACCTACCGGCTCGGCGACAACCCGTCGATCCGTCCCGGCAAGACGCGACCAGCCAATCCGCTCGCCAATATCGGCCGCTTCATCGCCCAGCCCAGGCTCAGGCTGGCCTGGCTGATCGCGTTTGGGCGCTCCTGTTTCTGGACGACGTTCTTCGTCTATGGGCCGCTGTTCATGGTCATTACGGGTGAGGGCAAGCTGGCCGGCGGCCTGCTGGTTTCGGCCGGCAACGCGCTTTTGTTCATGGCGATTTTCTGGGGCAAGGCGGGAAAGCGCTTTGGCGGCCGCAGGACCATGACATTTGCCTATTTCGCCATGTCGGTCGCGCTTCTGGCGGCGGGCTTCGTCGGCGAAACCGTGCCGCTGCTCACCGGCGCCTTCCTGCTCTGCGGCGCCTTCTTCACCATTGCACTCGACGCGCTCGGCTCGACCGCCTTCATGCGCTCGGTGCGCTCCTATGAAAGATCGCAGATGGCGGCAGTCTATCGCACCTATCTCGACTTTTCCGAGCTGACGCCGCCGCTGGTCTATTCGGTGGTGCTGGCCTTCTTCGGCCTGGGCTCGGTGTTCGTCACGCTCGGCCTGCTGGCGGCGGTCTGCGGCTTCGTGACGTGGCGCTATCTGCCGAAATCGCTTTGACCTTCATGGCGCATTCGCAACGGTCGCCGGCGGAATTTGGTTTGCCGGACGCGAGGATTCTGCCTATAGTCGCCGGTGTCGCCGGTTCCATTTTGGAGCCAAGAGGGAATGCGGTAAGGGCGGATTTCGCCCAATGCCGTGGCTGCCCCCGCAACTGTGTGCGGTAGTCCTCTCCATATGCCACTGAAGATTTTTCTTCGGGAAGGTGGGGAAGGACGCTGATCCGTGAGCCAGGAGACCTGCCGGCGACAGGAAACTGACTTCGATGCCCTCGGGTGGAGGGCGAAAGGACAAGACATGACTACCGCTTCCGTCTCCCTCGGCGCTTCCGTCTCCTCGCAGTCGCGCTTCATGCAGCTTGCGCTCGCCGCGCTGCTCGGCATTTTCGTGATGGGCTTTGTCGGCTTCTCGCATATCGATGCGGTCCACAATGCGGCTCACGACTATCGCCATTCGATGGCGTTTCCCTGCCACTGACGAGGGGCTGACATCATGAACCTGTTTCGCAACGTCGTGTTCATCGCGGCGATCGCAGGGCTCGTGGCCGGCGTCGTTCTCGCCTGCATGCAGGCCTATGCGACCGTGCCGCTGATCCTGAAGGCGGAAGTCTACGAACAGGCGGGCGGCGGGCATCACCATGACCATGCCGCTCCGGCAGCAACGGATAGCAATGCCATGAGCACAGCCGCTCCGGCCCCTGCCGAAGCGACTGCTGCGGCGGAAGACGAGGGCTGGGCGCCGGCAGACGGTTTCGAGCGTTTCGCCTTCAGCGTGCTTGCCAACATCGTCACCGGCATCGGCTTCGGGTTGATCCTGGTCGCGGTTTCCGAATTCGCCGGCGGTATCGGTGGTTGGCGCCAGGGCGTGTTCTGGGGCTTGGCCGGCTTTGCCGTGTTCACGCTGGCGCCGGGCCTCGGCCTGCCGCCGGAACTGCCGGCCATGCCGGCCGCCGATCTCACCCAGCGCCAGATCTGGTGGTGGGCAACGGTGGCGGCAACCGCTGCCGGTCTCGGCCTGATCGCGTTCCGCAAGTCGCTGCCGCTGGCGATCCTTGCCGTCCTTTTGATCGTCGCACCGCATGTTGTCGGGGCACCGCAGCCCGACAGTTACGAGACGGCGATTCCGGAAGGGCTGCATCACCAGTTCGTGGTGGCGGTGACCGTGACCAATCTGGTGTTCTGGCTGGTGCTCGGAGCGGTCGTCGGTGTGGTGCGCGGTCGCTTCACCGGCACCGCGACCAGCCTGCGCGACAGCTTTGCCTGATCGCAAGACACTGACCTTTCTCATCGGCGGTGTGCG
>NZ_RZRA01000401.1:0-4824 GCF_003998945.1 Mesorhizobium sp. M7A.F.Ca.CA.003.01.2.1
ACCTCGGCGCTCGACGCCGCCGAAAAGGCAGGCGTTCCTTCGATAGGCTTTCAGCTCGACATGTCGCATGCCGCGCCGCGGACGATCCAGACCTCCGTCATCTTCCGCTGGGAGAAATATCTTGTGCCGACGATCAAGGAGATCATCGACGGCAACTGGAAACCCGAGGAATACGGCGCTTTCGAAGGCCTTGAAACCGGCGTGGTCGATCTTGCTCCTTTTGGCCCCTCGGTTTCCGAGGAGACCAAGGCAAAGGTTGAAGCAGCAAAGCAGGAGATCATCGCCGGCAAGCTTGATCCATTCCAGGGCCCTCTGAAAAAGCAAGACGGCACCATCGTTGTCGATGTCGGCGGGAAGGTCGACGATGCGGCGCTCTGGTCGATGGACTATTTCGTCGACGGTGTCATCGGCACCATGCCGGCGAAGTAATGACGACGGCGCTTCAGCAAGCGGGCGACATGCGACGACCGCTGGGCACGCCGGCGGCTCTGTTGATGCGCGGCATAGGCAAGTCGTTTGACGGCAAAGCCGCGCTCCGCGATGCGTCCTTCTGTCTCGAATGGGGGGAGGTGCATGCCATTGTCGGTGAGAACGGTGCAGGCAAGTCCACTTTGATGAACGTGGCGGCCGGCGTCTATGTAGCAGACGGGGGCGACCAATCGATCGACGGCGAAGCGATCAGTTTGCGCAGCCCGCTGGAAGCCGCCGCCGCCGGTCTCGGCATGGTCCATCAGCATTTCCGGCTGGTCGAGAGTTTTACGGTTGCCGAAAATGTTCTCCTCGGCTTCGGCCGCAAGGCTGCTGTGAAAACGCTGACCGATGCGGCGGCGATCGTTTCCGCCAAGTCGAGCGAGATCGGCCTGCCCGTCGATCCGCACAAGCTGGTAGCGAATCTTTCGATCGCCGAACGCCAGCGCGCCGAGATCATCAAGGTCATGCTTCTGGGCGCCCGAATTCTGGTCATGGACGAACCGACGGCGGTGCTGACCGACGAGGAAGCGCGCACGCTCCTCTCTTTTGCCCAACGATTGTCGAGGCAAGGTCACGCCGTGGTTCTGATCACGCACAAGTTCCGGGAGGTTGCCGCTTTCTGCGACCGGGTAACGGTCATGCGGCACGGCGAGACCGTACTTGAGGGTGCGCGGGTTGCGAACGTCACCGAAGCGGAGGTGGCGCGGTTGATGGTCGGCGATGCCTTGACGGTTGCGGGCAGGCCGTTATCTCGGCCGGGTGATGTGTGTCTGAGCGTGGAAAGGCTTTCCGCACGGGCGACCGCTCACGGGCAAAGCCTGAACGATCTCGGGTTCGAGCTGCATGTAGGCGAAATCCTTGGCATCGCCGGCGTCGGCGGGAACGGGCAGGAGGAACTCGTTGCCTGCCTTCTCGGACTCGACCGTGCCGGCGCCGGCGCGATCGTACTGGATGGCCAGGACATATCCACCGCCAAGCCAGACCAGCGCCGCGAGGCCGGCTTGCGCGTCATCCCCTCCGACCGCTTTGACAGCGGGTTGATCCGGGAGCTTTCCATTGCCGACAATCTCGCGCTCACGACCGTCGCCAGCGGTAGCTTCGGCGGCCCGTTTCTCCTGAGCCGGCGGGCGATGCGCGAGAAGGCCGCCGAGGCCATCGATGCGTTCGATATCCGCGGCGCGACGCCGGAACGGCCGGCCTCTTTGCTCTCGGGAGGAAACGCGCAGAAAGTGTTGCTCGCGCGGGAGCTCGATCACGGCCTGAAGGTTCTCATAGCGCATTCCCCTTCTCGCGGGCTGGACATGAAAGCGGCCGAGTTCGTCCGATCGGCGATCCGCAGAGCTGTGGAAGCCGGCGCGGCTTGCCTTCTGATCAGCGAGGATCTCCAGGAGGTCATGTCCCTGTCCCATCGGGTGGCCGTCATGAACAGAGGAAGGATCGCCGGCTGCCGTCAGACCGGCGACGTCACGCCTGAATGGATAGGAGGCCTTTTAGCAGGCCATGCTTGACACAGCTTTCCTTGTTCGCAGGCAAAATCCCGGCTTCTTGTTGACCAGTCTCAGTTATGTTGGCGGACTGTTGGTCGGGCTGACGGTTTCGGCGGTGCTGCTCGTGCATGCGGGCGTGCCGGCAAGCGCTCTTGTGGATGAGTTCCTGATTGCAACTTTTCTGACCTCGGACGGCCTCTCCCAGACGGCGACGGCCGCTTTACCGTTGGTGCTAGTCGGCCTCGCCTCCGGCGTTGCCATGCGTGTGCGGTTTTGGAACATCGGCGTGGAGGGCCAGCTATGGCTCGGCGCGATCGCGTCAACCTGGGTGGCGCTGAACGGCAGCGGGCCTGAAGTGCTGAGGTTGCCGACGATGTTCGTTCTGGCGGCGCTTGCGGGAGCCGCCTGGATTGCGATTCCGCTTTTTCTGAAACTCAAGTGGGGCGTTAACGAGGTTATTTCGACCCTGCTGCTGGGAAGCGTCGCGTTTCTGCTCGTGCAGCATCTTCTGTTCGGGGTCTGGAGAGACCCTTCCAACAGCTTTCCCGTGACCGCCACCTTTCCCGAGGCGAGCTGGTTTCTCGTTCTGGGATGGGGGCAGTTGCATGCCGGAATCTTCCTGGTCGCCGTTATCGCATTGTCCATCTGGTTCGTCATGGAACACAGCCGGGTCGGCTTCTACGCGGATGCTGTAGGTTTCAACGCCAAGGCCGCGCTCGCCACGGGCCTGCCGGTGCTCAGCATAGCCGTGGGGCTCGTGCTGCTCTCCGGCGCTCTCTCAGGCGTTGCCGGCATGATGATCGTGGCGGGGACGGAGCACCGCCTCAACCAGTCCGTCGGCAACGGCTATCTCTTCAGCGCGATCGTGATCGCCTACCTGGCCCGCGCGAAGCCATTGTGGGTGGTCGTGATCTCTTTCGCGCTCGGCGCGGTGTTCACCGCCGGGAATGTCCTGAAGGTTTTCTATTCGATCTCCGAAGCGATGATCGTGCTGATGCAAGGCGCGGTACTGATGTCGATTTTGATGGCGCAGTTCTTCAGCTCCTATTCGCTCAAACGGCCCAAGAACTAGGAAGGGACAGTTGCATGGATTTTCTGATCGGCTGGATTGCCATCATTCCGAGCTATGCGGCACCGTTGCTGCTGGCGAGCCTCGGCCTCATTATCTGCGAAAGAGCCGGCGTTCTCAATCTTGGAGCGGAAGGGCTCATGGCGATCAGTGCCATGACCGGCGCGATGACGGTGCTTTCCGGAGCCGATCCTTGGGTTGGTCTTGCCGCCGGCTCAGCGGCCGCGATGGCTCTCGCTCTGCTGTTTGGAATATCGACAGTCGCCTTGCGCGCCAATCATACGCTCGCCGGCCTAGCCGTCGTCGCAATCGGACTGGGCATCACCGGGGTCGTGGGGCGACCCTACGTGCAGAAGACCTTTTCTGGCATTTCCACACTTGGCGACCTCTTCGGGATAGACCGCGGTTCGGCATTCGGCCGCATTTTCGCGGTGCAGGACCCGGTTACGCTGGCGCTGCCGATCCTGGTCGGCGCGCTCTGGTGGTGGCTTTCCAAAAGCCGACATGGCCTCAGGTTGAGGTCCGTCGGGGAAAACCCGGCCGCCGCGGATGTCGCGGGTATCGACGTGCAACTGGTTCAGTTCGGGGCTGTCCTGGCGTCCGGGCTGTTTTGTGGTCTCGCCGGAGCCTATCTCTCAGTCGCCACAAGTCATGTCTGGGTGGAGGGAATGGTCGCGTCGCGCGGCTGGATTGCCGTTGCGCTCGTCATCTTTTCGCGCTGGAACGCGGCTCGAGCTCTCTGGGGTGCGCTTCTTTTCGGAAGCGCGGATGCGCTTGTGCCTAGACTACAAGCCATAGGCGCCGACGTTCCTGTCTATCTCATGATGACTTTGCCGTACTTGCTGACGCTTGTCGTGCTGGTGGCAGGCTCATTGGGCGGCCGGCGCTCCGGCGAGCCGGCCTTCCTCGGCAGGGTCTATCTACGACAAGACAAACAATAAGGAACTTGCCCGGTTCATGAGCCCCGCGGCCCGCATCCTTCTGGACTTCGCGGATTTCATGGACAAGCATCAAGGATCGCCGATGTCTGTGCCGTCCCCCCCTCGCCCGGCGCTGACCCTGCGGCTCCGCTCGACGCCTATTCGCGTGCCACTAACCGTGAGATCAAGAACAAAGCGCCGCGGAGACGACAGAGGGGGCCGCCGCGCGTAAAGCGCCAACGTCATCCGCAACAGCAGGCCGAGCCCAGCCGGACCGCCCCCTCTGGCCTGCCGGACCCGGCCCTTCGCTTCCGTTCCAGGCGTTCGTCGTTCGGAAAGCCAAGCGATTGGCTTTCCGTCCGCTGCGCGGACCACTCCTCACCCCCCCTCAAGGGGGAGATCAGCAGCTTCAGCGGATCAGAACTTGTAGCTGAGCCCGACCCGGATATCCTGTGTCTGGAGGTCGACATGGGTTTCCGTGGGCAGGCCGGCGGCCACCGAGAGGTCCTGGCTGCCGAAGTCCGAGTAGCGATACTCAGCTCGAGCGATCCACCTGTCGGTGAAGGCGTGCTCGATGCCGGCGCCAACCGTCCAGCCGACATGGCTGTCGCTGTGGAGCGTTACTTCGGCGGCAGGGCCACCGGCGCTGACCGCAATAAGCTCATACTTGGCCGCAGCGACGCCTGCAGTGATGTAGGGCAAGGTCCGATCGAAAGCATAGCCGGCCCGCAGCCGCGCCGACCCGGACCATTTGAGTTCGCTCTTGAGCAACGTGGTGACGCCGCCGCCGCCGGCGTCGAGGGCCGTCAGCCCATCTATGTTGCCATACGCAATGTCGGCCTCGGCGCCGATCACGAAGCTGTTCTCCATCTGGTAA
>NZ_RZRA01000402.1:0-4822 GCF_003998945.1 Mesorhizobium sp. M7A.F.Ca.CA.003.01.2.1
CCGTCGATGAGGACCCGCAATTGATGAGCTTGCGCCAGACGGCCGATATCGTCGCGGTCTGAGAAAAGCGATCCGCGATAGGAATAGTTCAGCAAGGCGAGCCAGCCCGGCCGTTTCAGAACGCGCGCAATTTCTTCGAAATGCCGCTCTGCCATGCCGGCCAGAACCAGATAGGGAAAGCTGTCGACCGCCAGCACGCAATCGAAACTGGCATCGTCGAAATCGGCCAGATCGAGACCGGAGGTTTGTCGTAACTCGACATTGCCGAGTGCGGCGCATTGCTCTGAGGCGATGGAGATCATTCGCGACGATATATCGATACCGACCATCCGCTTGAAGGATCTGCACAGCGCACGCTCGAAACGGCCGATGCCGCAACCGATGTCGAGAATGCTCCGTTCCCTTCCGGTGAATTCTCGGGCTTCCAGCCATGCGACGATTTCGTTGGTCGTGGCTGTGAGCCTTTCCACATCGCCGAGGGATGCCAGTTGGACACTCGCGGCTCCCGAAATCGCTGCCGCGGCATCGAAGCTGGACGCCAGCCGCATGACGACAGCGGCATTCGTCTCGTCCTCATTGCGCTCATGGCGAACGGCGCCGCCCGTCGCTCGCAACATGGCAAAGACGTCTGGTTTGCAGCGCAGCAGTCCGGCGACCTTCCGCAATCTTGCCGCGTCGCCGGTATCCGCCGGACGGACTTTCAGCACGACCTCCGCCAATTCCGCTGCCCCAATTGTGGGCGGCAGGTGGAGCGCCAGCCTGACGAGAACACCTTCGGCGCAAATACCGTCGGCCATGCAGTCTTCAACCGCCAGCCTGACCGATGTCCGGCGCTGGGCGCCTTTCGGTGCGGTTACACTCATGGGTCAACTCCGCGTCCAGACCCTGCGCATCGTCCACCTGTCGGCGGCGCCCCAGCCATATTTGTAGGCCTCCTGGCCGCGCAGGAAATCGAACTCGCGCGCATCTTCACGGATCGACTCCACGATTGCGTGGCCAATCAGGATCGCGCCCGGGCTCTCCTCGGCATAAGCAGGGTCGAACCCACCCAGATAAGCGTAGGCACGGCCGCGGTGGTGAAATCCGTAATAGGCACCGATGGTCCTGTCATCGATCGCGAGCAGCCAGCATCGCACCAGACCATGAGCATCGAGCAAGGGAAGCGAGAGCCGATGGAATTGCTCGACGGCGGGGTTGGCCAACACACCCCCTCCGTGTTCGGCCCATCGCACATTGTGCAGGCGGATCAATTGATCGAGGAAGGTTTGCGGACTGCCGTTTGCCGATGACAGCGCAATCCGGCCGCATCTTGATGCCGCCTGGCGCGCCCGACGCAACTGGCGTCTGCGTCTTGCGGGGACGCAGCCTGCCAGCGTTTCGTCGCCGGCGATGGCGAGCACGGGGCAGGCGGCATGGGCGGTCGGCCGATCCATCTCGGGATGCTTCATCGCAAGGGCGACGCTGTCCTGCGGCAAGTCCGACAAGATCCATTGCGCCCACCCGATCGAGAAGATCGACTCGCTGATAATGCCGACAACCTCGGCTTCGATCCCAGGGACAGCCAGGATGTCCAGATAGTCGCTGAGCGAAATGCCGACCGGAAGCAGCTTCGAACCGGCCGTCCCGTGCTCGAGATAGAGCGGCGCCAGCCCGACCAGATCGCCGCCGCGCCAGACCGCGACTGTCGCCAGTTCACCGGGTGCGAATGCGTGCCACCATGGCACCAGCCAGGCGGGAGATTGAAACGGCGTCGCCGAGGGACTCTGCTGCCACAGTTTCCACCAGTGCGGCGTCAAGGCGTCGAACTGCGCGGGGTCACCGATGATTTCGCAGCGCAGCACCGCTTTGCTCACGGCGTCGCAGCCAAGCGCCGGCGACCAGTGCCAAGCTGTGCCAGCGCCTGATAGGCATCCATGTAAGACGAGATCATCCGTTCCAGCGAAAATCGCCGTCGCGCCTCCGCCCTGCATGTCTCGGCATCCAAGCTGGGCGCCGCAAGAATGGCTTGGGCCATCTCGTCGACCGTGTCGACGAGAAAGCCCGTCCTGCCGTGCTCTATGACGTCGGGAAGCGCACCATTTGGAAAGGCGACTACCGGGGTCCCGCAGGCGAGGGCCTCCATGGCCACAAGCGAGCTGGTCTCGGCTGCGAGGCTCGGAATGACCAGACAGCGCGCTGCGTTGAGAAAGCGTCGCTTGGCGGTGAAGCCGAGCGGGCCAAGGAAGCGGCGGCGGCCATCGAGGCGAGATTGGACCTCGTCGCGAAAGTACCGCGTATGCGTTTCGTAGGGATAGACCTTACCGCCGACGACCAGCGGAACGCCTGCTAGTTTGGCTGCATCGAGCGCCAGGTGAATGCCCTTCTCCGGGCAAACCCGGCTCAGAACCAGGGCAAAGTCGCGCTTCGGCTGCGGCAGGTTCAGTGCTTGGATGTCGACGCCGTTCGGAATCGGTGCCGTCAGCCTGGCGCCTGATGGCGCGGTTTTCTGCTGGCTGGGTGAGACCGCATGAAGCCAGAGGTCGCCACGCGTCGGGCGCAATGCCGCGGCCGGATACCAATCCAACGGCAGGTGGAGGGTCACCAAGGTCGGACCATCGTCGGGCAGATAAGCGTCGAAATCGATGCCGTGCAGATGAACCACATCGATGGGCCATCGGGCGCGGGCAGCGGCGATCGCTTTGCGATGGGCCTCTTGCGCGCGGCGCTTCGCCGCCTCGTCGAGCATGCCGTTTTCGGCCGGTATTTCCACAAGCGTGCCGCTCGTGCTGGAGCCACGGCAAGCAATGACGATAGATCGATGGCCGGCGTGAACCAACGCCCGATCGAGCATCGACAGAACCTGTTCGGCACCGCCGACAGCGTCGGGTCCGACGGGCGCGAGAGGGTAGGCGACATTGAGGACGGTGAGTGTCGCGGCCGGTTGCGTCCCGGTGCCCTGCGCCGCATCCCCACCTGTCAGTGGTGTTGCGAAGTCCGGCATCTGATGCATGGGCAGCATGACGATTTCACGCGGCCGAGGCCCGCCGCGTGGGGAGCGAGGCGGATGTCATGCCAGGCGCATAGCGGCGGATCATGGTTGAGCAGAATTCCGCGAACTCCTCCGGCACCAGTGGCGGGCTGGTGTGGTGGGGCATCATTCCGCGATGCTGAGGTGTGAAGCAGAAGGTGACCGTCACGTCGAAATCGGCGAGTGCTTCCATCTGCCGGTCGAACCAGTCCAGCGCATTCGGCCGAAAACTGTCCGCCCAGGAAAGCCCGGTACGCATATTGGTGACACCCAGCCGCTTCAGCCAGGCGACAGCGTCGTCCAGCCGCGGATCTTCGAAATGAAACCACTGCACCAGTCCCATTGCGGGTGTATAGCGCAGGAATTCCTCCAGCGCGGGCTTTGGCGTGCCGTCCTGGCGCAGCAGCCCCATATGGAAATGACGGTAATAAGAGGAGCCTTCGGCTTCGCGGTGACGCGTCGTTGCTTCCCATTCACGCGGAAGATCGTAGAGGCTGTACCACTGGACGCGTGGTGCATTGCCGAGCAGCAATTCAGCTGTTCGCTTGAGCCCCCAGACCTGGATTTCCTCGGCGCCGAAGGTCGATACGCCGACTTCGCTGACCCAGATGGGAAGGTCGGTGACGGTCGCGATCTCGCCGATCTTCTGCGGCCATTCCTGGATTTGCCACAGGTTCCAGTCGAGCGGAAAGCCGTGCACGGCGACGGCGTCGACATGATCCAGCACGCCGAATTCCTTCATGCGGGTGATGAATCCCGGGTCTATCGGCGAGATGCCACCGAGCACTTTGGTCAAAGCCGGGTTTTCAGATGCGATTGCGTCCGCCGCCAGGATTGCCATCCTGGCGAAGCGGCTCCAGTCGGGGTCGAGCTCGGGATCCCAATGCGATTTGTTGTTGGGCTCGTTCCAGATCATCGCGGCTTCAATCATGGCGCTGTCCTTTCGAGGGGTAGACGGGACCGCCACTGGCCGGGTCGCCTGCGGCCCGGCAGAAATAGACCTCCTGCTCAGGGTGCAGAACGATCTCGAAACCGGCGCTGCGCAGCATCGCTTCGGTGCAGGCTCGATTGGGTATCCACCAGTTGGTCGGGTCGTCGGCATAGCGGTGCTCGATGAAATGGAGCTTGGGAAATTCCGGCCGGTCGAACAGGTCATGCGTCCAGAAATGATAGTTCTCTTCCATCTCGGGAAGATCGGTGCTGCCGCGCTGCATGGACTGGAAGATCATCAGATCACCGGCGACATGCTCACGGATAAGGTCGAGCGCAAGCAACGGGTGGCGCAAGTGATAAAGCACCCCCATGAACAGCACGATATCGAATGTTTCGCGCAGGGCGCCGACGTCGTAGACCGACAGTTTCTGGAATTCGATCTCGCAATTGGCGATCTCGGCGGCAAAGCGGGCCTGCGCCAGATAAGCCTCATCGAAATCAATGCCGAGGACACGGGCAGCACCTCGCCGTTTCATCTCGATGGAATAGAAGCCGGCATTGCAGCCGATATCCAACACCGTCTTGCCTGTCAGATCCGCGGGAATGGCCTCGGCGAATTTGCGCCATTTGATCAGCGGGTAATTGCCGAGAAAATGGTTGGGAGCGGTTTCGACACCGGCCAGTTCCATGTTGTGGAACCATGGGCCGAGAGCATCGATACGGCGGCGGATTTCGGCATGGGAATGCAGCATGGTCAGGCTCCTTCGCCGGGAACGACAGGCACATGCGGGTGTGCTCCACCCACAAGCATGGCGGTTTGGCGTTGTTCGGATGCGACGCCCTCTTCGAGCAGCCGAAGAGCCGTGCGATAGCCGTTGAAGG
>NZ_RZRA01000403.1:0-4810 GCF_003998945.1 Mesorhizobium sp. M7A.F.Ca.CA.003.01.2.1
GAGAGCACGCCGAGATCGCGAACCCCGGAGCGGAACTGCACGAGATAGCCGGCCAGCATGCCGGCGATGTGGCGGCTGAACCGGCCGCCAACCATCACGATCTCGCCCTTGGCCTCCATCAGCAAGCGGGCCGCCCGCTCGTAAGTCTGGACGGGTGTCGCGGCGGTGGCTTTCTGCAAGGCCGTGGTGACGCTATCGAGATAGGCCAGCACGGCGCTGTCGTTGGAACCGCTCTGCCGCTTGGCCTCCATCATCAGCAGCGGCGAGTGCAGTCTTGCCTCGACTTCGGCCAGAAGCCTCGCCTGGAAATCCGGAAACCCTTCATAGCCGAGCTTCATCACCAGCCGCACCACGGTTGGATCGCTGACGCCAGCGCGCCGGGCGAGCGATGAGGCGGTGCCGAGGCCGGAGGTCGGATAGTCCGTCAACAGCAGTCGAACGATCTTCTCCTCCGACGGCGTCAGCGCAAGATCCCCGCGCATCAGAACATCGCGTATCGCCATGGGCCTCCCCGGAATCCGTGTTCTCTTGTTTTGTCGAGTTTATTACAGAGATTTAAATATCGGTCAACAATGAAGAGATGTTGACATTGCGCGATCGCTGGCCCTACCTTGTCGAAAAGCAGCCAAGAGACTGTGGGGAACAGCCATGCGAAATGGAAGCGACGTCATCGTCGTCGGTGCCGGTATTGTCGGATCGAGCGCGGCCTATGATCTGGCCAAAGCCGGTGTGAAGGTCACGCTGGTCGAGCAGACCCATCCCGCCGGCGGCCCGTCGGGCAAATCGTCGGCGCTGCTGCACGCCTTCTACCTGATGCCGGAACTGTCGCAGCTATCCATCCGTGGCCGAGAGATCCTGGTGTCGCTGCCCGAAATCGCGGGCGAAGGATCCTTTGTCACCGAAATCGGCATGATGTGGGTCTGCGGCAACGACAACAAGGCGAGCTGGACGTCGGCAGCCGAACGCATCCGCGGCGAGGGCGCGCGCATCAAGACATTGTCGCCGCAGGCCTTTGCCGATGCCGCACCGGGCTTTGCCCTGGACAATGTCGCGCTGGCGCTGTGGGAACCCGAGTATGGCTATGCCGATGCCTTCGGCGCCACCAATGCTATTGCCCGTGCCGCCCGCGCCAGTGGTGCCAGGATCATGCAGAACACGTTGGTCGAGAGCCTCCAGCGGCAGGGCGACCGCATCACGGGTGTCATCTTGACCGATGGAACGATGCTGGAGGCCGATACCGTCGTCCTGGCCGCCGGGCCGTGGACGCGCCGGCTGCTGGCGACGGTCGGCCTCGATCTGCCGCTGCATGTCGAGCGCCATCCGATGGCCGTGCTCGACGCTGCCGGCAAGGCAAGGCAGGTCATGCCGTTCGCCTGGTGCGACGACATTTCCTGCAACTATGCGCGGCCAGACAATGACGGCGTCATCCTCGCCGGGACCTGGGCCGGCGGCGGCACCGGCCTGCGCCACGAACATGCAGGCCGTCCACGCTTCGTCGAAAATCCCGATGATTACATGGAAGGTGTCGAGGAGCAGGAATCGGTCGAGATCCTGGAGACCTTCGCCAGCCGCGTGCCGGCCATGGCCGAGCTTGGCATCCGGCCGGGCTATGCCGGTCTCTACGACATGAGCCCCGACGATCTGCCGGTCATCGGCGCCATGCCTGATGTCGAAGGGCTGGTCGTTTCGGCGGGGTCTTCCGGCCACGGCTTCAAGACCGGGCCGGCAGTCGGCGAGGCGGTGGCCAAGCTGGTCACCCAAGGCGCGCAACCGATCCTGGCCCCGTTTTCACCCGATCGCTTCAGGGCCGCGTGATGGCGTCGGTGACGACGAGCGAGAGCAAGAGTTCCGGCTTCATGCCGGCCGCGTTCCGCAACGCCACGGCCGATGCCCTGTGCATGGTCGCGGTGCTGTTGCTGGTGGCGCTTGCCGCCTTCATCTTCGGCGGCGCCGCCATGCAACGCGTCGTCACCTATGCCGCGATCATGCTGACGGCGGTGCTCGGCCTGCAGATATTCTCCGGCAACAGCGGCATCGTCTCGTTCGGCCAGGCGGCCTTTGTCGGCCTCGGCGCCTATGCGACAGGCATCCTCACCATGCCGACGGCACTGCAGCGAACGGCGCTGCGCGACCTGCCGCAATTCCTCGCCGGCCATCAACTCTCCTTCGTCGCAGCGCTGGCCATCGTCCTGGCTCTGGCGGTCGTCGTCGGCCTGCTGACCGGTGCGCCGCTGCTAAGGCTTTCCGGATCGAGCGCCTCGATCGCCACGCTGGCCATGCTGATCATCGTCTACACGCTGCTGGTCGCCGGGCGCGAGATCACCCGCGGCAGCCAGCCTTTCTACGGCGTGCCGCGTGAGGTCGGGCTGTGGACCGCTGCCGCAGTCGCTTCGGTGGCGCTGGTGGCGGCGAGGCTGTTTCGCGAAACCTCTTTCGGCCTTGCCAGCCGAGCCGCCGCCAATGACGAGCGTGGTGCGGCCGCCGTCGGCGTCGACCAACGCACGGCGCGTCTGGCCGCCTGGGTGGCGGGTGTCGTCGCCGCCATGGCTGCCGGCGCCATGATGGCGCAGTTTCTGGGTGCGTTTTCACCGCGCGATTTCTATTTCGACCTGGGCTTCACCATGCTTGCCATGCTGATCGTCGGCGGCATGACCTCGTCGCTCGGCGCTTTCGCCGGCGTCATCGTCACCATCGTTTTGGTCGAAGTGGTACGCCGCTTCGAAGGCGGCGGCGAAGTGCTCAGCCTGCATCTGCCTGTCCTGTTCGGCTTGACCCAGGGCGTGCTTGCCATCGCCATGATCCTGGTCATCTGGCGACGCCCGACCGGCCTGTTCGGCGAGCGTGAGCTGAACCTGCTGCGCCGGCCCGGACGTCAGGCCGTGACGGCTTCGGCGGCACCTCCGCAGCGTGTCGAGAGTGACCGGCTCTCCGCCGAGCGTCTGTCGCGCCGTTATGCCGGCGTCGTTGCTGTCGACGACGTCAGCCTGAGTTTCGAAACGGACAGCATCACCGGTATCATCGGCCCCAATGGCGCCGGCAAGACGACGCTGCTCAACATGCTGGCCGGTGATGTCAAGCCAAGTGCCGGTACCGTGTCGGTGGGTGGCGCGGTGCGGCAGGCTTCTGCCTTCCGCTTCGCGCGCTCCGGCGTTGCCCGCACCTTCCAGAACATCCGCGTCTTCCCGCACATGACGGTGCTGGAAAACGTCGTCGTCGCCGCACGCCAGGTAGAGCCTGATCTCGTCCATGCCGAGGCGGCGGCAATGGGTGAACTTGCGCGCATGGGGCTGGAGAGATTTGCCGATCAGCCGGCCGCCAGGCTTGCCTATGGCCAGCGACGCCGGTTGGAAGTGGCACGTGCGCTGGCGTTGAAGCCGCGCTTCCTGCTGCTGGACGAGCCGGCCGCCGGCATGAACGCCGTCGAGACCGCCGAACTGGTTTCCATCCTCTCGACAGTCCGCACCGAGCGCCGCATCGGCGTCGTCCTGATCGAGCACGACATGAGGCTGGTGATGAACCTGTGCGAACGCATTGTCGTCATCGATCATGGCCGCGTCATCGCCGACGGCACGCCGGGCGACGTTCAGAAGAACCCCGCCGTGATCGCCGCCTATCTCGGCAGCCGCACGGCGCTCGCCAAGACCGCAACGCCTGAAAACCAGACCGCATAGACCGCAACGACCAACGACAAAAATCCAGAAGGAGAACCGACATGCCAAGCCTCTATCGCCTCCATCGCGCCGCCTTCTGCGCTGCCGTGTTCGGCATCGCCACCATTTCGACGGCCAGCGCCGAGGAGATCATCATCGGTGCCGCGACCGCGCAGACAGGCGGTCTTGCCCCTTACGACCAGCCGGCACTTGCCGGCCTGCGCATGTCGCTCGACGAACTCAACGCCAAGGGCGGGTTCGGCGGCAAATACACCGTCAAGCTGCTGATCAAGGACACCCGCTCCGACACCGCGCAGACCGCCACGGTCGCGCAGGAGCTGATCGATGCCGGCGCCAAGATCATGATCACGCCGTGCGATGCCGATCCCTCGATTTCCGCCGGCCAGCTGACCCAGCCTCTCGGCATTCCGACCCTGACGCTGTGCGGCTCCGCCCCGGTGCTCACCGGCGCGGTCGGCGATGTCATGTTCGGCACCTATCCCGCCGACAATGTACAGGCGACGGCGGTTGCCGACTTCGCCGTCTCCGAAGGCAAGAAGAAGGTGTTCCTGCTGACCTCGCCGGACTCCACCTACACCGCCAATCTGCCGGAATATTTCGGCAAGGTGTTCGAGAAGAAGGGCGGCACCATTGTCGGCCGCGGCACTTTCAGCATGGGCCAGCCCGACTTTTCCGCCGAGATCACCAACATCAAGGGCTTGGCCGATAAGCCCGACCTGATCATGACGGCGGCCTATGAGCCCGATTTCCCAGCCTTCATCCAGCAATTGCGCGGCGCCGGCGTCACCATCCCGGTCTATGGAGCCGATGCCATCGGTACGCCGACCATCAAGGCGCTCGGCAAATTGGTCGACGGCGTCGTCTACACCGCGGCCGGCTATGCCGAGCCGGGCAGCAAGCTCGAAGCCTTCAACGCCGCCTTCACCAAATATGCCGGCCATGCGCCGGAATCGACCTATGAGGTCAATGGCTACGAGATCGGCCTGATCCTCGACCAGGCGGTCAAGACGGCCGGCTCCGACGACCCGAAGGCGATCCGCGACGCCATCGCCGGCCTCAAGGATTTCGAGGGCATCACCGGCAAGATCACCTATGCCGGCACCGACCGCATGCCGCTGCGGCCAGTGGCGCTGATGCGC
>NZ_RZRA01000404.1:0-4802 GCF_003998945.1 Mesorhizobium sp. M7A.F.Ca.CA.003.01.2.1
ATCTTGCCCTGCAGGTCGGCAACCGACTGGCGCGAATCCAGCAGTCGGGCGTTGGCGATCAGGCCTTTCTGCGCTAGCGGGCCGATGCTGGCGAGCTGCTGCTGCGCCAAGTCGACCTGCTGCTGCTGGTTGACGATCTTCTTCTGCAGCGATTCGATCTCGGATTCCAAAACCCCTTTGAGATCGTCGAGCGCTTCAAGCTTCAGCTTCAGCGCCTTTTGGTCCGCTGTCAGGATAGTCATTTCGTCCGCGACGATGGCTGGCAGTCTCGGATCGCCCTCGACCTCCTTAGGCACGTCGAAACTGGCCTTGCCGGCCATATCCGCGTCGATGCGGGCGCGCCTGACGATCAGCCGAATGCGCTGGTCGTCGGAGACATCGAAATTGCCCTTGGCGGTAACCAAGTCCTTGCCGAGTTGAGGTCCGTAGTCGGCGTTTCGCCGGATGCCTCCGGCGACGCTGATGGCCTTCAACACTGTCAGGTCAGGCACATATGGAAACTGGCCGGGGTTCTGGACTTCGCCCGAAATGTAGAATGGCCGGAACTGCGCCATCTCGACCGAGGCTTCCGGTCTGTCTGACAAAGCGAGTTTTTTCTGCAAAGCCTCGCCGATCGCCGTTGCGATTTCGGACGTGGTCTTGCCGGAGGCCGGCAGTTCGCCGGCGAACGGCACCGACAGCGTGCCGGATGGACCGACCGTGTACTCGCCATTCACCGCCGACCAGTCACGGAATGTGCCTTCCACGGTCTGCCATTCGGCGACGCGGATGGTGAGCTTGTCCTGCGAGCCGAGGCGATAGTCGCCGGCGGCGGCCATGTCCGGGACGACGAGGGCCATGGCAAGGCATGTGGCCAGCAAACGCGCCCGCCGCAGGCGGCCGGAAACCGGGCCGCCGCGAAAGGCTTCGAACAAATCTGTTTTCAACTCAACGTTCCGATCCGCTATAGCCCCATCGCCCGATGAGCTTGCGTCGAATGGCCGACGCCAATGTCTGGCATTGGCCACCGGCCGGTCAGTAAGAACCGCGCGACATCCAGACGGCCGGGACGGTCTTGATGATGATGCGAACGTCCTCGAACAGCGACCAGTTCTCAACATAGTGACGGTCGAAGGCGACGCGGCTGTCATAGGACACATCGTTGCGGCCGCTGACCTGCCACAGGCCGGTCAGGCCCGGACGCGATTTCAGATAGTAGACGGCGGATGTGCCATAGATCTCTAGTTCGTCGCGCACAACCGGACGCGGACCGACAAGGCTCATATCGCCCTGCAGGATGTTGATGATCTGCGGCAACTCATCGAGGCTGAGTTTCCTCAGCACTGCTCCAACGCGGGTGACGCGCGGGTCGTTCTTCAGCTTGCGGGTCGCGATCCATTCCGCGTTGGCGTCCGGGTTGGTGGCGAGATAGGCTGCCAGCACCTTGTCGCCGTCCGGAACCATGGTGCGGAACTTCAGGCACGGAAAAATCCGTCCGCCCCGCCCGATTCGCCTGTGGCCGTAGAAAATCGAGCCACCGTCGGAAAACTTGACGAGCAGCGCTATCATGACAAATAGCGGGCTGAGGGCGATCAAGCCAATCAGTGAACCGGTGATATCGAAGCTGCGTTTGAGCAGGCCGCCGATCGGCGGCGGAAAATCGATGTCAGCCTGCGAAAAGCTCGCGGTGGCTGACTTGGCAACGTCCCTCATGCCGTAAACTCCATGCGTTGAACGAATGGTTCACCACACGATACCAAAAAAATGTTGCAGCGCAACACACAATTTACCACCCCGTTGAAATAGTCACGTCATGAAATGACTAAATAATAAGCTTGCCATGCACAAATTTCGGCATATTTAGCACATTTGTGACAATAAATGGGCACAGCCGAAAAAATAGAGGCCTTTGTGGGGCGGTTTTTAGGCGGACCTACCTATTTGCCAAGGCGAGGTACAAACTAGTGCTTCATCATGCCGTGATGCTTGGTCAAAACCATATAAAATACTACTTAATATTGGCCATTTTACTGAAAAATATCGACGAGAGGATATCGGCCTAGCTCCCGTTGCGTGCATTGCAACATGGCAGAGTCGATCGCAAAAGCTCGATCAAAAATAACCGAAGTTGCCCTTGCCGCCTATTGCTCGCCTTAATAGAATTGCAAATTATACCTGTCACGGTGACGACAGGTGGAAAAGGCCGGAAGCAACCGGTCGAGAGTGGGCGACCTTAACAAGCCCACATGACAAGGGACGGCGCTCGGGTGGGGCAATCGCGATAATACCCGAGCCGGTTTATGGGCTGTTGGGTATGGCACTTCCAAAATTCATCCTCGGGATGATTTTCGCTCTGGCGATCGTCGTCGGCTGGTCCTGGCTGGGCGGTGCGTCGATAGGCACGATATTGGTGCGTGTCATCATCTGCGCCGTGACCATTCAGGCTGGCTATTTCGTGCTCATCTACACCATGATCGCCAGGAGCGCGCCGACGCCTGCCGACATAGCTCGTGACGCCGAGCGCAAACTGAACGCACCCGAGGTCGCCGAAAGCGAGAAGCTGGGCGGTGCCAGGCGCGGCCTGCATTGATGCAGACTGCTCAAACGTGGCCGGTTTGGCGGCAACGACATCCTTCGAGACAAAGGGACCAAAGCGCCGCGTGAATCCGTCTCGGCGCGACGCGTCTTGGTCGCCGGCTCACGCCACATCAGCGGGTTCGCTCTCCGACTGTTCCCCCAACAGCATCCTCGACAACCGGCTGCCGGTTTTTTCCTTCAGCCGCTGATATTGGCCGACCTCGACGATACGGCCGTTTTCCATCGCCACCACCCAGTCGGCGAAGGCGATCATCGACGGCCGGTGCGCGATGGTCAGGATCGTCATCGTACCGCGTAATCCATCGATCGACCTGGCGATCAGCGACTGGTTCTGCCAGTCGAGCGCGCTGGTCGCCTCGTCGAGAATGAGCAGCGACGGCTTGCGCAGCAGCGCGCGCGCGAGCGCGATGCGCTGGCGTTCGCCGCCCGAGAGCCGCACGCCGCGATCGCCGACCACCGTCTCGAGCCTGAGGTCGAGCCGTTCGACAAACTCGCCGGCGTGCGCCTGACGCAGCGCGGCCCACAGATCGCCATCGCTGGCCCGTGGCGCGGCGAGGCGCAGGTTCGCCGCGATCGTGTCGTGCAGGAGGAACACGTCCTGCGGCACATAGGCCACCTGGTCGCGCCAGCGACGGCGATTGCTGGCATCGATCTCGACGCCATCGACAAGCATCTTGCCGGTGGTGGGCTCCAGCAGGCCAAGCAGCATGTCGGCGATCGTGCTCTTGCCCGATCCGGACGGGCCGATCAGGGCGGTGACCTTGCCGGCCGGCAGGCCGAAGGTGATGCCGCTCACCACCGCCTTGTCGACAGCATCTCCGTAGGCGAAGGACACGCCGCGAATATTCAATCCCTTATTGAGGGAGAGTGTCCCGGCGTCGGCGAACTCGGTATGGCCGGGCTCGCGTTCGGCGTCGAAACGTGCCTGCAGGCTGCGCATTGCCGTAAAGGCGGGCAGGTTGATCAGCACTTGCTGGGCCTGCGTCTGCATGTCCATGAAGCGCGGCGCGATACGCATGAAGACCAGGAGCAGGACGACGATCTCGGCCAGCGACAGATTGAAGCGGACCAAAGCCACATAGATGAACAGGCTCAGGCCCACGACGCTCGCCACCTGGAATACAGCAGTGCCGATGGTGCTGTTGCGCACATAGTCGATGTTGTCGGCCTTCATCCTCTCAAGCGTCGACCGCAGCTGCGCGAAATAGCTGTCCTCGACGTTCAGGCTCTTGGCCACCTTGATGCCGCCGAGAAATTCCGAGACCGTCCGGTACTGGTCCTGGCGATTGGCGGTCAGCACACGGCCGAAGGCAGTGGCCCGTGCCCGGAAGGGCCGCAGCGCCACGAACATCAGGATGCCGACGACCACGGCAAACAGCGTCATGACCGGCGAGATAAACACGGAAACCAGGAGATAGCCGGCCAGAAGAACGGCGATTTGCACCAGCATCAGCAGTGAGAAAGCCGCGCCCTGGACGCGGTCGATGTCGCCGGTCAGGGCATGATCGAGATCGGAACTGCGCATGCGTGTAAAAACGCCCCAGCGCGCCTTGCCGATGCTTTCGAACAGGTTCATGCGAACGCGATTGATGAAATCGAACAGCAATTTGGCCATGTAGACCGACTTGAAGCGATTGAACGCCGCCTGCGCCGCAACAAGCCCGACCAGCGCGCAAAGCACGGTCGTCAGTTGCAGCGTGCCATCAGGCACCAGCCAGCGCACGAAATCATCGTTGGGCAGCCGAACAGCGAAATCCTGGTCGGCACGTCCGACCAGATGCAGCAGCGGGACGAGCAGCAGGATCGAAATGCCCTCGGTCAGGCTGCCGAGGATGAGGAAGAACAGCGCCGTCCACGTTCGCCGGCCGCCGATCCGGGCAATGGTGGCGCCGAAGGCGGCAATTTCTCGAAACAGCGACAGGCGAAGGATTGGGGGCTTCGACATGGTTGCGCTCACAACCGCCGGCTGCCAGCCGACAGATCCTTTTCGATCAGTTCCACGGCTTCGCCGATCCTGTCCAGGCCCGTCGGGACTTCCAGCCGGTACACGCCGATATGGTTGGCAATCCATGAACATTGCCGAAGATGCGCCGTCGCGAAGTCGCCGGGCAGGGCCGCGCGGCCGAAGCGCGTCACATAGGAGAATTTGATGATGGCCGGCAGGGCGGCAATGGCGGGCAAGGGCGTGATGTCAGCCCTTTCGCCGCGCTCGAGGATATAGATCC
>NZ_RZRA01000405.1:0-4800 GCF_003998945.1 Mesorhizobium sp. M7A.F.Ca.CA.003.01.2.1
TGCCCGACCTGGGCGCCGTTCGGCCTGCTCGCGGCCCGGAGCGCGTTGACATCGCCTTCGAGGTCAATGGCAGCGCCGTATCGGTCAATGTGCCGCCGCTGCGCCGACTGTCCCTGGTGCTGCGCGACGAACTGGGGCTGACCGGCACCAAGGTCGGCTGCGATGCCGGCGATTGCGGCGCCTGTACGGTGCTGGTCGACGGCGATCCCGTCTGCGCCTGCCTGATGTCGGCGGCGTCCGCTGCCGGCGCATCGGTGACGACAGTTGAAGGGCTTGCCAACGGCCGGCTGTCGACGTTGCAGGCCTCTTTCCTTGCCCATGGCGCTGCGCAGTGCGGGATTTGCACGCCCGCCCTGTTGGTTGCGGCGACGGCTCTGCTGGAGAAGAAGGCGAGCCCCACCGAGGTCGAGGTACAGGACGCGCTCGGCGGAATTCTGTGCCGCTGCACCGGCTACCGGAAGATCATTGCCGCAGTGATGGATGCCTCCCTGCAGGCAGCAAGCCTGGATTTCCGCTTGCCCCGGTCAGGCCACGCGATCGGTTCCTCGCCCATCCGGCTCGACGGCGTGCCGAAGGTCACCGGGGCTGAGAAATTCGGCAGCGATTCCTTCCCCGCCGATGCACTGGCGGTACTGGTGATCCGCTCTCCGCATTATCACGCCAGCTTCGCCTTCGGTGACCTCGATGGCTGGGCGAAGGCACATCCCGGTGTCGCCGGCGTCTTCACCGCCGCCGACATTCCGGGAAAAAACTGTTTCGGCGTCATCGGCCCCTTCGCCGACCAGCCGGCACTGGCCGAAGGGTTTGCCCGCCTTCGCGGTGAGGCGGTGGCGTTGGTCGCTGGCGAGCGCGAGGCGATGCTCGATATCGACCTCTCGGATTTTCCGATCCGCTGGACCGAATTGCCGCATGTTCTCCAATCCTGCGAAGCGCGCGCCGGCGGTGCCAAGCTCATCCATGAGAACAGACCGGCAAACCTGCTGACCTCCGGCTTCGTCGAACGCGGCGATCCGGAAGGGGCCCTTGCCGGTGCAGCGTTCACGGTGTCCGGCGTCATCGACACCTCCTATGTCGAGCACGCCTATATCGAACCGGAAGCCGGCTATGCCTATGTGGACGGCGACACGCTGGTCGTCGTCGCCTGCACCCAGGCGCCCTATATGGACCGCGACGAGACGGCGAAGGTGCTCGGCCTTGCCGTCGACAAGGTGCGCATCGTGCCGACCGCGACCGGCGGCGGTTTCGGCTCGAAGCTCGACGTCTCGCTGCAGCCGCTGATCGGCCTTGTGGCGATGAAGACTGGGCGGCCGGCGGCACTTGCCTACACCCGCACCGAATCGATGATGTCGACCACCAAGCGCCATCCGGCCGAGATGAAAGCAACCATCGGCGCCGATGCCGACGGCCTTGTCACCGGCATGATCTTCGAAGGCGATTTCAACACCGGCGCCTATGCAAGCTGGGGCCCTACCGTGGCCAACCGCGTGCCGGTGCACGCCTCCGGACCTTATGCGACGCCGAACTACCGCGCCGAAGGCCGCGCCATCCATACGCATGGGCCGATCTCCGGCGCCTTCCGCGGCTTCGGCGTGCCGCAAGCGACGATCATGCAGGAGACCCTCTATGATGAGCTGGCCGGCAAGCTCGGCATGGACAGGCTCGATTTTCGCTTGAAGAACTGCCTTCGGAACGGCTCCGAAACGGTCACAGGACAGCTTCTGGACTCCGGCGTCGGCATTGCCGAATGCCTCGAATCGCTGCGGCCGCACTGGGCGCGCGCGGCGGCCGATGCGGAGGCATTCAACAGCGCCAACACAGATAGAAAGCGCGGCGTCGGCGTCGCGTCCTGCTGGTATGGCTGCGGCAACACCTCGCTGCCCAATCCGTCGACCATTCGGGTCGGCATCGCGGCCGACGGCACGGTCATCCTGCACCAGGGCGCGGTCGATATCGGCCAGGGTTCGAACACGGTCATCGCCCAGATCTGCGCCGACGCGCTCGGCCTGCCGCTGGAGAGATTCCAGCTGAAGAGCGCCGATACATCAATTACTCCCGATGCCGGCAAGACATCGGCCTCGCGCCAGACCTTCGTCACCGGCAAGGCGGCCGAGAAGGCCGGCCGCGCCTTGCGTGAAAAGATACTTCGTTTCGCCAATGTTTCGGAAAAAGCCGCTCTCCAACTCGACGGCCCGGCGATCGTCATCCGCGAGGGAGAAGCCACGCGCCGCATCGACCTCACGACGTTGGATCTGGATGCCGAGGGCTTCGTCTTCCGCGCCGAGGAGACCTACGACCCGCCGACGCTGCCCCTCGATGCCAAGGGCCAGGGCAAACCCTACGCCGTTTACGGCTATGGCGCGCAGATCGCCGAACTGGAGGTCGATCTCAAGCTCGGCACGGTGAAGCTGATCAAGATCACCGCCGCGCATGATGTGGGCAAGGCGATCAACCCGCTGCTGGCCGAAGGCCAGATCGAGGGCGGTATCGCGCAAGGCATCGGCATGGCGCTGATGGAAGAGTACATCCCCGGCCGCACCGAGAACCTGCACGACTATCTCATCCCGACCATTGGCGACGTGCCGCCGATCGAGACCATCCTGATAGAAGTTCCGGATCCGGAAGGACCCTTTGGCGCCAAGGGTTTGGGCGAGCATGTGCTGATCCCGACTGCGCCGGCAATCCTCAACGCCATCCGCCACGCCACCGGCGTTCTGATCACCAAGGTTCCGGCGACGCCGACGCGTATCCGCGCTGGCATCCGCGAAAAAGATGGCATCCGCGAAAAGGAGGCACGCCGATGAGCGAGCTTGCCGAACGCTTCGAAACCCATGATCCCGGTGAGAAGCTGGTGGCGGAGAAGATCCGCTGCGATGCCTGTCCGGTGATGTGCTACATCGCTGATGGTCGCACCGGCGCCTGCGACCGCTACGGCAATGTCGGCGGCAGGATCGTGCGGATGGACCCGCTGACCATCCTCGACCATGCGGCCGAGGCCGGCGCGGCAATCGTGCCGTTCGTCGCCGAGGGCGAACAATGGGACGGCGAACTGGTCAACACCGGCCGCCGCTTCGTCACCGCAATCGGCGCCGGCACCACCTATCCCGACTACAAGCCGGCGCCGTTCATCGTCAGCCAGGAAGTCGAAGGCGTCGATCTCGTCACCGTCGTCACGGAAGGCATTTTTTCGTACTGCGGCGTCAAGGTGAAGATCGACACCGACCGGCATATCGGACCCGAGACGGCTATTGTGCGATCGCAAGGCGAGGCAATCGGCCATGTCACGACGGGCGAGTATGGCTCGCAGATGCTGTCGCTGGGCGGCGTGCATCATCTGACCGGCGGCTCGAAGGCCGAAGGACGCGCCACCTGCGACGCGCTGCTCAATCTGTGCAACCGCAAGCCGGTGGAACTCGCCATCGACGGCGGCGCCACCATAACAGTCGAAGCCGGCAAAGCGCCTGTCATCGACGGCAAGCAGGAACATCGCATGCGCGTCGGCTGCGGCTCGGCGACCATCGGCATGTTCGCCACGCAATGGCGCGGCCTTGTCGACGAGGTGGTGGTGGTCGACGACCACATCACCGGCGTCGTTTCCGAGCATCAGGCCGGCAAGGTGCTGGGCTGGCAGGACACAGGGATAAAGATCATCGGCCGCCGTTCGACGCCGGGCCGCTATTTCAAGGTGTCCGAGCCAGGCCTCGGCTGGGGCGGCACCAGCATTTCAGACCCGCTGTCGATCCTTGGCGAGTGGAACGCCAAGAAGGGTGCGCGGCCGGGCCTGTCGCTGCTGATGGTTTCGACCACCGGCGAGCAATTCGCCTATTACGAGCTCGACGACGAGTTGAAGCCGGTGCAAAAACCGTTTCCGGAACGGCTGCAAAAATCGGTCGGCCTGATCGAGGACAATTGCGAGCCGGCTTTGTGCACGGTGCTGTTCATCGGCGGCGCCGGCGGTTCGCTGCGCGCCGGCGTCACCGAAAACCCGGTCAATCTCACCCGCTCGGTTCAGGGCCTGACCACCTATGTCACGGTCGGCGGTGCGCCGGTCTATGTCTGGCCGGGCGGCGGCATCACCCTGATGGTCGATGTCACACGGGTGCCGGAAGGCGCCTTCGGCTATGTGCCTACACCGGCGCTGGTGGCGCCGATCGAATTCACGCTGCGCCGCGACGACTATGTCAGGCTCGGCGGGTACGAGGCCGAGATCCGCAGCGTCGAGGATATTGTCGCAAAAGGCGGTGAGTACCTGAATCCGCGCCGCGGCACAGGCGCCGAAACCAACAATCCATGGCCGCCACTCGCGCAGCTACGTCGTGCCGGCTCGAACGGGGCCGGGTGATGCAAGGCCCGCAAGCCCATTGGCTGCAGGACGGCAAGCGGCTGCATCTCAACCACGGGCCGATCGACCTGATCGTCGAGGTTTTTGGTGAGGCGGATGAATGCCGCCGAGCCTATGAACAGGCCATAGCGCGGTTCCAGACGATCCTGGTGGAGCTGGTCGAGGAACTCCCCGAATTGCGGCTGCCGGCGTTTTTCCTGGCGCCGCGCACCTTCGCCGGCCCGACGGCGCGCCGCATGGAGGCAGCCGTCATGCCCCTGGCGGAATGCTTTATAACTCCGATGGCGGCCGTCGCGGGATCGGTAGCCGACGAAATGCTCGCCGCATTGCTTGCCGGTCGCAAGATCGAGCGCGCCTATGTCAACAATGGCGGCGACTGCGCGCTCCATATCGGCAAGGGCCAGTCGATGGGTCTGGCGGTTGCCGGTACCGGCAACGGCATGACCGACCGGATCACGATC
>NZ_RZRA01000406.1:0-4798 GCF_003998945.1 Mesorhizobium sp. M7A.F.Ca.CA.003.01.2.1
CGCTGCCAGCTCGGCCGGCAGCTGCGGCCTGATGGCGCCGAGCAGGCTGCGTGTGATCTCGGAGCGTGGGTCGGCAAACACCGACCAGACCGGCCCTTGCTCGACGATGCGTCCGGCGTCGATCAACGCCACGCGGTCGGCGATGGAACGGATCACCTCCATCTCATGGGTGATCAAAAGGATGGTCAGGCCAAGCTGCCGGTTGATGTCCTTGAGCAGTGCGAGGATGGAGCGCGTCGTCTCCGGATCGAGCGCCGAGGTGGCTTCGTCCGACAGGAGCAGCGCCGGGCGCGCGGCAAGCGCCCTGGCGATGCCGACCCGTTGCTTCTGGCCGCCCGACAGCGACGCCGGATAGGCCTTGGCTTTCTCCGACAGGCCGACAAGATCGAGCAGTTCGGCGGCGCGCTTCAGCCTCTCGGCTTTCGGCCGGCCCTCGATCTTCAGCGGCAGCGCCACATTGTCCTCGACGGTCTTGGCCGACAGCAGGTTGAAATGCTGGAAGATCATGCCGATGCGCCGCCGCAGCGGCTGCAGGTCGCGCTCGCCGAGCCGGCTGATCTCGCGGCCCTCGATGAACACCTCGCCGGAGTCAGGCCGTTCCAGCCCGTTCAGGCAGCGGATCAGCGTCGATTTGCCGGCGCCGCTGCGGCCGATGATACCGAGGATCTCGCCCTTGCGCACGGTCAGCGAAATGCCGTCGAGCGCCGCCGTCACACCGAAATGGCGCTTCAGGTCGACAAGGCGCACGACATCCTGAGATGCGTCGGGCCGGGTCTGGGTCGGATCGGCGGTCTCCCCGGATGCCGTGATATGCTGGTTCATGAATATTCCTGTTCCCGAAAACGCAATCGCGGCCCGCGCCTGAGCGCGGACCGCTGTTGCTCTCGAACCGGGCTTCCGGCCGAGGACCGGATCAATAGGCGCTGAGGCCGGTGCCCTTGTAGACCTTGTCGAACTCGGCCTTCACCGCCTCGTTCTGATAGGAAGCCACCAGCGTCTTCACCCAGGCCTCGTTCTCGTTACCGGTCTTCACCGCGATGAAGTTGCGGTAGGGATTGTCGGCGATAGGCTCCTGCGCGATGCGGTTTTCCGGCGACAGGCCGCTTTTCAGCGCCCAGTCGGTGTTGACCACGGCCGCATCGAGATCCTCGACCGAGCGGCCGACGATACCGGCGTCAAGTTCCTTGATCACCACCTTCTTCGCGTTCTCGGCGATGTCGGCGGTGGTGGCCAGAATGCCGGTGCCATCCCTGAGCTTGATCACGCCCTCGTTCTGCAGCACGCGCAGCGCCCGGCCTTCATTGGATGGGTCGTTGGGCACGCCAATGACCGCGCCCTCGGGCAGGTCGGCAACCTTGCTGAACTTCTTAGAGTAGAGGCCGATCGGCCAGACGCCGGTATAGCCGACACGGACGATGTGGTAGCCTTGCGTCTTGATCTGGTTGTCGAGATAGGGCTGGTGCTGGAAGGCGTTGGCGTCGATCTCGCCGCGCTCCAGCGCTTCGTTGGGCTGGGTGTAGTCGTTGAATACCACCGTCTCGATGGCAAGGCCCTTTTCGGCGGCTTGCGCGACGACGACGCGCCAGACGTCCTCGTCCTCGCCGCTGATGATGCCGACCTTGATCGCCTTCTTGTCCTCGGCAAACGACGCATGCGGTGCAATCAGGCTGCCGATCGCGACGACTGAGGCGAACAGCAGAGCAAGGCCACTGCGCCGGTTGACGGTTGACCCGGGGGAAGATGGCAAAGTGTTCTTGAAGTCAGTCATGATTGATCTCTGCGGTTGTGAAGTCATGGCAGCGAGGCGGATTGCCTAGCCTTGGTCGCATCCTCAGAAATTCTATCAAGTTTATCAAAGAACGCGTTTCGCCATTCTCGCCAAAGCCGGGAATATTCTCTCAAAATTTTCAAGAGCGTGAGCAAAAGCCGCTGCTTGGCCGGCCGCAGCGGATCGCGGCGCGATCTTGCGCGCGTCTGGAGGTCGTCAGATTCTCAGAGAGCTCAGCGTGCCGTCAAAGCGCGATCCAGGCCGCCTTCAGTTCCAAATATTTCTCCAGCGCGTGCAGCGACTTGTCGCGGCCGAAGCCGGACTGCTTGACGCCGCCGAGCGGCACGGTGATGTCGGCGCCGCCATAGGTGTTGACGTGGACGACGCCGGCATTGATGGCGCGCACCATGCGATGCGCGGTGGAGAGATTGGCGGTCCACACCGCGGAGGCAAGCCCGTAGACGGTCGAATTGGCAAGCCGAACCGCCTCCTCCTCGGTCTCGAAGCGCATGACGCCGAGCACCGGCCCGAACACCTCCTCGCGCGCCAACTGCATGTCCTGCATGACATTCTCGAAGATCGTTGGCGCCATGTAGCTGCCACCGGTCTCGGTCAGCATCCGCTGGCCGCCGGTGACGAGACGGGCACCTTCTTCCGTGGCCCTGGCGACGAAACCGAGGTTCTTGTCCAGCTGTTCGGCGCTCGATACCGCGCCGACATCGCTGGTGAGATCAAGCGGATCGCCGACTTTGAGCCGCATGGTTGCCGAGAGCAGTTCGTCCATGAAGCGGTCGTAGACCGCTGACTGGACGAGAAGCCGCGAGCCGGCGACGCAGACCTGGCCGGAATTGCGGAAGATGCCATTGGCCGAGACGACCGCTGTCTGTTTCAGGTCCGGGGCGTCGGCAAAGACGATGTTCGGCGACTTGCCGCCGAGTTCGAGGAAGACGCGCTTCAGATTGGAGCGAGCGGAATATTCGAGCAGCCGCCTGCCGACCGGGCCGGAACCGGTGAAGGCGATGGCGTCGACATCCATATGCAGGCCGAGCGCCTCGCCGGTGACCGCGCCAAGCCCGGTGACGACGTTGAGCACACCGGCGGGCAAGCCGGCCTCGCTTGCCAGTTCGGCCAGCCGCAGCAGCGTCAGCGAGGCGATCTCCGGCGGCTTGACCACCACGCAATTGCCGGCGGCAAGTGCAGGCGCGATCTTCCAGGCACCGATCATCAGCGGGAAATTCCACGGCACGATGACGCCGACGACGCCGAGCGGCTCCTTGTGGATCAGTCCGAGCACATTCTCGGCCGTCGGCGCTATCTCGCCATAGACCTTGTCGATGGCCTCGGCATAGTAGCGGATGGTGCCTGCCGCCGACAGCGGTTCTGCCTTGTAGGCCATGCCGATCTCGGTGCCGTTGTCGCGCACACCGAGCACGGCGAGCTCATCGGCGTGTTTCTCGACCAGCTCGGCGAATTTCGTCAGCACCTTCTTGCGAAAGGCGGGTGTGGCGCGCGACCACGAGCCCTTCTCGAACGCCTTGCGCGCCGACTTCACGGCGCGGTCGATATCGGCGGCGTTGCCGTCGGCGATGCTGGCGAAAGGTCGGCCGTCGATCGGCGACGTCACCGGCAGGCTTGCGCCGCTTGTTGCCTCGACCTGCACGCCATCGATGAACAGGCCCTGCGCGCCGATCTCCGTCTTGCGCAGCGTTTCGATGGCATTCTGACTGATCATTGGTGACGGACTCCAAGGGAAACATGCAATGTGGTTGGCGCGCGGAATTCCCAGCCGCGAAACACCGGTTCCCTGCTCGGCACAAGGCTGAGATCGGGGAAGCGTTGGAGCAACAGCCGCACCGCAAGGCACATCTGCTCGCGTGCGAAGAACCGGCCCGAACAGAAATGATGGCCGAAGCCGAAGGCGGCATGGTTGCCTTCGTTGCGGTTGATGTCGAAGCGGTCGGGATCGGCAAAGCGGCTCTCGTCGCGGCTTGCCGAAGCGACGAGGGCGGCGACGGCAGCGCCGGCCGGGATCGTCACGCCGCCAATCTCGACTGCCCGCGTCGTCTGCCGCGTCTGCGTACCGATCGGCGCCACCCAGCGCAGGCCCTCGTCGACCGCCCTCGGCACGAAAGTCTCGGGATCGGCGAGCACCTGCCGCAATTGCTCGGGATGGGCCAGCAGGCCGGCGAGGATCGAGCCGGCGCCATGTCCGGGCTCCTGCATGCCGCCAAGCAGAATGACCTTGATGCTGGGCATCAGAAAGTCGATCGGCCGCGTCGTGCCCTCCGGCATGCCGTCATGCAGCATATGCGACAGCGCCGAGTCATCTGGCTGGCGCGCAAGTCTTTCCAGCGTCGGCAGGATGGCGTCGCCGACCTCGGCACTGATTGCGTCGGCGATCTCCTGCCGTTTCGGATCGTTCTCGAAATTGATGGCGCCCTGGGCAAGGCCGTAGAACCAGCGGCGCAGCGTCGGCATATCGATGCCGGCAAGGCCGAGCGAGCGCGCCAGGCTGAGCGTCGACACCGGCTCGAAATAATCGGTCATCAGCTCGGCGGAGCCCTGGTTGACGATCCGGTCCAGAAAAGGTTCGGCAATCGACCGCACGAGGTCGCCGGCATAGGCGGCGACGGTGCGCGGCCGGTATTTCGGGTCGACGCCTTGGCGCAGTTGCTTGTGCGTCTCGCCATCGGTGGTCAGGATGGTCGGCTTGCCGAAGGAACGCTCAACTGGTGACGAGCCGACGACGGCGGAGAAGATCTCGGGCGACTTGGCGACGCTCTCGACATCCTTCCAGCGGGTGACGAACCAAAGATTGACCGCCGGCACGAAAGCGACCGGCGCACTGCGCCTGAGCTCTGCATAGATCGGGTAGGGATCGGCTTCCAATGCCTCGACGGTGATATTTTCGGCAAAGCTCAAATCCGCCACTCCCCTTGTGGTGTAAGGGGCGGCGTGGCATGCCGCCCCTTTGCTTTTCTCAATCTTTCAGCGGCTGGCCGAGGGTTTTGAACGCGACCGGATCGCGGC
>NZ_RZRA01000407.1:0-4792 GCF_003998945.1 Mesorhizobium sp. M7A.F.Ca.CA.003.01.2.1
ATGTAGGGGAAGGTCGAACCGACAATCAGCACCGCGTCACAGTTCTCCATCGCCTCTTGCGAAGCCAGGGTTCCAAGAATGCCGATCCCGCCGGTGGTGTAGGGATGGTCGTCCGGCAGCACCGCCTTGCCCAGCAAAGCCTTCGCGACAGGCGCCTGCAGCAGGCGCGCCGTGTGTTCGAGTTCGGCGGCCGCGCCGATGGCGCCGCGCCCGGCCAAGATCGCAACCCGCGAAGCGTCATTGAGAATGGCGGCGGCTTTGTCGAGCTCAACGTCCAGCGGTACGCTGTGACCGGCGAACATATCCTGCGGCGTGTGCGCCGGGCGATTGCGCTTGGAGCGCTTCGACGGATCACGCTCCTGCTCCTGGATGTCGCTGGCAATCGAAAGATGGGCGACGCCCTTGCGCGCCAGCGCCGTTCGGCAGGCAAGGCTGGCGACGTTTTCCATATGCGCGGCATCGGCAACATGGGCGTTATAAACGGAGACATCGTTGAACACGCGCGTCAGATCGACATCCTGTTGCGTGAACGTCTCGATCAGATCGTGGAACTGCATGCCCGTAATCGCCAGCACCGGAGCCTGGTCGAGCTTGGCGTCATAGAGGCCGGTCAGAAGATGTGTTCCGCCGGGGCCGGACGTCGCAAGGCACACGCCCAGCTTTCCTGTCCACTTGGCATATGCACATGCCATGAAGGCAGCCGACTCTTCATGCCGGACCTGAACGAAGGCAATTTTGTCGCGCCGCGTCCGCAACGCTTCCATGACCCCGTTTATGCCGTCTCCCGGCAAGCCGAACACCACCTCCACGTCCCAGGCGACGAGTGTGTCGATCAGAATTTCTGCTGCATTCGGCATGTCAGGGTAGCTCCGGGTGGATGGTGTCCGAACCGGTGAATCCCGAGTTGGTTCCTTCGTCGCAATAAATCGTGACAGGTTTCTGGGGCGATCTTCCTGGGGCGGTTTATTCGATCTGCTCGAACGTGCATTGCCGTGGCGCCTTGTCGGGGCGCCAGCGCAGCAGTTTGGTGCCATGGCGAAACCGATTGCCGGTGACGTGGTCGAAGCGGACCTCCACCACCAGTTCAGGTTCCAAAGGCTCCCATTGTCCGCTGCGCTCCGTGCTCCAGCGGCTCGGGCCGCCGGGCGCCTTGCCGGTGAATCCGGGCTCTGACCGCAGCCCTTCCAGCCGGCGCGTGAGCGCTCCTCTGTCGGTCCTGGCGATGGTCGACGTGAAGCCGACGTGATCGAGCTTGCCGTCGTCATTGTAGAGGCCGAGGAGCAGTGAGCCGACCTCACGGCTACCCGCGAGATAGCGGAAACCGCCGACAACGCAATCGGCGGTGCGCCTCGGCTTTACCTTCACCATCGCACGTTCGCCGCACAGATAATGCTCGTCGAGCACTTTGGCCACGATGCCGTCGGTCGATGCATGGCCGGCCCCGTTCAGCCATCGAGCCGCCGTCGCTGCATCATAAGTGCACTTCGACAGGCGAAGATCCGGACTGTTCGAGGAGGTCACGAAGTCCTCGATCGCTCGCCGCCTTTCGACAAGTGGTTTGCCGGTGATGACCTCGCCGCCCGGCCTGGCAAGCATGTCGAAGAGGATCAGACTGGCAGGCGTCTGCGAACTCAGTTTGCGGATTCTGCTTTGTGCCGGGTGAAGACGCATCTGCAGCGCCTCGAAGGAAAGCTCACCGTCCACCTCGATGACAATCTCGCCGTCGATGACGAAATGCCCGCGCTTGAGGTCACGCAGGATCTCCGTGATTTCCGGAAAATAGCGGCCGAGCGGCTTGCCGGATTTGGCGCGCAGGTCAACGGTGTCGTCGCTCTTGAAAGCAAGGCAGCGGAATCCGTCCCATTTAGGCTCGTACTGCCAGCGGTTCCCATCCCTTGGGATTGCATCGGCAAGCCTGGCCTCCATCGGAGACGTATCCAGCGGGAGCGGGAAGGCGTTTATCGGTTCATGCACGGATCAGGCCTCCAAAACCGGTTCAGGAACGGCTCCGGCTTTTCAACTTCCAGGACTGCACCGCGTTCCATCTGACGGGTTCATGGAGGTTCTTCACGATGGACATTTTCATTTGCCGCCGGAACCCGGTGACGGCTGGCCGCTTTGATGTCATCGGCGGCGCGAAAGGAGATGCCCATCGACCTCTCATTGTGGACAGCTTTTGTCGGAACCGTCATTCTGATGCAGGTGCCGCCAGGCCCCGACAGCATGCTGGTGATGGCCCGCGGCATCGGACACGGGCGCGGCGTGGCGTTGTTCACGGTACTCGGCATGACGCTGGGCGCCGGACTGGTGCAGCTTCCGCTGATTGCATTCGGCCTGTCTTCGCTTGTCCACGCCTCGCCGGTGGCGTTCAATCTGCTTCGATGGGCCGGGGCGGCCTATATCATGTGGCTGGGTTTCCGGCTGCTGCTTTCAGCCTCGGCAACCATTCCCACAGGTGACATCAAGGCCCTGCGGCCGCTCGCCGCCGCCCGGGAAGGAATGATCGCCAATCTGAGCAATCCCTAGCCTTTGATGTTCATGGTTGCGTTCCTGCCGCAATTTGTCGACCCGCATAGGGGCTCCGTCACGTTGCAACTGGTGCTGCTTGGCGCAACACAGAAGATAACCGGTGTGCTGGTGCTGGGAGCCTACGCCTTGGCATCGGGCGCGGTCGGCGCATGGGTCATGCGGCACCCTCGCGCAAGGCTTTGGCAGCAGCGGCTCGCCGGCTGTCTCATTATCGGCCTCGGCGTGCGGATGGTGATCGGCGGCAGTACGAGCCGCTGACTTGAAGAAATAGCTTGCCACGTCGCCTGAAGGATTGGCTTCGACACAAGCATTGTCTTCTTCAGGGGGACGGAGCATTCGCTTTGACGTTCGGCTCCGCCGCCGTTGCGGGCCGGGACCGTGTCCAGGAACAAAAAACCTGACCGGAGGTTCGAACCTCGATCTCAATGCAGCTGCAACGCTTCATCGCCATCCGATTGGAATGTTCGTCATGATTTCTTGCGTGGCCTCGGTAAAGACGCGCCTTCAATGAACAAGCCGCCTGAGAATGCTGGCCAAAGGGAAAGCAGGCGAAAAGGGGGCGACGTCGTTCGGGCTCTTGGGCTTGGCCTGATCACCGGCGCGGCCGATGACGACTGCTCGGCCATCGGTACCTACGCCAGCGCCGGAGCGCGGTTCGGCCCCGACCTGCTGTGGACGGCACCTGTCACGCTGCCGATGATGTATCTCGTCGTCTACCTTTCATCCAAACTTGGCCAGGTTTCGGGTCGCGGGCTTTTCCAGGTCATATCGGACCTCTATCCGCGTTGGCTGCTATGGTCCGTGCTGGTGGGCGTGCTGATTGGCAACACGATCGAGGCAGCCGCCGACCTTGGCGCCATGTCGGCGGCTATTGTGCTGTTCGTTCCGCTGCCTGCTCCGTTGGTCGTCACTGCCGTTGCGGTCGTCATTTTTGCCCTGCAGGTGCTCGGATCGTACAAATTGATCCGAAATGTGTTCCGGTGGCTGGCTCTGGCTCTGCTTGCCTATGTGGTCTCCGCGGTGCTTGCCAAACCGGATGCCGCTTCCATCCTGCGTGGCACGCTGTTGCCACAAATCGAGTTCAGCCGAGAGTACCTGTCCATCCTCGTCGCCATCGTCGGGACCACTCTCTCCGCATACCTTTACACGTGGCAGTCCAATCAGGAGGTGGAGGAGGAGATCGCCAAGGGTCGAACGAGCCTCGAAGAGCGCAAAGGCGCCACCGAGGGTGAACTGCGCCGATCCCGCCGCGATATCCTAATCGGCATGACGTTCTCCAATCTGATCATGTATTTTATCATCCTTTCGACCGGGTCGACGCTCTACAAGGCCGGACACACGCAGATCGAGACAGCGGCACAGGCGGCCGAAGCGCTGCGGCCGCTTGCCGGCGACGCTGCCGGCATTCTCTTTGCGGCCGGTGTAATTGGCGTCGGCTTCCTGGCCGTGCCGATCATGACCGCTGGCGCTGCTTTCGATTTCGCCCAGGCGATGGGATGGAAGAATAGCCTGCATGCCAAACCCCGGCAGGCTCCCAAATTCTACATCGCGATCGGGGTCATAACGCTGGTGGCGGTGGGTCTCAATTTCTTCGGCTTCAACCCGATGAAAGCTCTCGTCTGGTCCGGCATCGTGCAAGGATTTTCAACGCCGCCGCTGCTGCTTCTCATCCTCATCATGACCAACAATCGCAAGATCATGGGCGACAAGGTCAACAGCACAAGCACGAACATCCTGGGCGGCGTGACGACCTTGGCGATTTTTGCGGCGTCGGCGGGATTGGTGGCAAGCTGGTTCCTGTAGCTCGCATGGCATGACAGATGTTCAGGCACGGTGGAACATCGGCGGTCAAATCCCGTTGAGACGCTTGTGGGAGAAAGGAGGTTGTCCATGTCAAAGTTGCAGGCCGCAACTCCGGACCGTTTAAGGCAACTCAGGCTTGAAGCTTCAGCACATTTCGCTCCGTTGATGCTGAACGAAGCCCTGTTGCGCCTTTCCCATGCCTGCGGAGGCGACAGCCTCGACCGCTTCGAGAAAGCCATGGTTGATCAAATCGAGGCTGCCAAGGACGATCGGGCCGATTTCGAAACGATCAAGGAACTCGCGATCGAGCAGCTTTACGCCCTGGTCCGGAACGCCAACGATTCGCCGAAAAAGAAACAGTCGCTGGAGAAGATCGACACGCGCAGAACGCCCGGCCGGTCCGAAGAACCACGCACGCTCGAGGACCAACTGCAGGCGGGGTTGGAGGATTCCTTTCCCG
>NZ_RZRA01000408.1:0-4791 GCF_003998945.1 Mesorhizobium sp. M7A.F.Ca.CA.003.01.2.1
GTGATCGCCATGGTGGTGGTCGGCGGCACGGCGCTGACCGGCGGACGCGGCACGATCCTCGGCACCATCGTCGGTGCGCTGATGCTGCGCGCGATCCGCAACGGCATTGTGCTGATCGGCGTGCCGGGCCTCGCCTACAACATCTTCGTCGGCCTGATCATCCTCGCCATGCTCATCCTGCACGCTTTGCTGCAGAAGAACGCCGCAAGGGGCTGACGATGGAAGTTCTCCGGCTGCAGAATCTGCAAAAATCCTTCGGCAGCGTCCGCGCACTGAAGAATGCGTCCTTTGCCCTCAAGGAAGGCGAGGTGGTGGCCCTGCTCGGCGACAACGGCGCCGGCAAATCGACGCTGATCAAGGCGATTTCCGGTGTGTTTCCGATCGACCGTGGCGACATCTATGTGCGCGGTGAAAAGGTTTCGATCCGTTCGACACGCGACGCGATGGACCTCGGCATCGAGACCATCCACCAGGATACGTCTCTTGCGCCGGATCTCAGCATCGCGCGCAATCTTTTCCTTGGGCGCGAGCCGGTCAAGCTGAAATGGCTGGGCGTGTTCGCGCCGCTCGATTTCGCCAAATTGCGAGACGCGGCGTCGGCGCTGTTGAAGCGCGTCGGCATCTCGAAAAAACTCGACGCCGATGCGCTGGTCTCGACGCTATCGGGTGGCGAGCGGCAGTCGATCGCGATTTCTCGCGCCATGCAGTTCGCCGCCAAGGTCATCATCCTCGACGAACCGACCAACAATCTCGGTGTCGAGGAAACCCATGGCGTGCTGCGCTTCGTCAAGGAGGTGCGTGACGCCGGTCATTCCGTGCTCTTGATCACCCACAACATCCATCACGTGTTCCAGGTCGCCGACCGCATCATCGTCATGCGCCGCGGCGAGATCGTCGCCGAGCAGACGGTTGCCGATACCGATCTTCTGACCGTGGAAAGCATCATCACCGGCGCCGATATGTCGGCCCTGCTGAAAGAGACGAGAGCGAAGTGAAGAAGTTGGCCGTCACATGGTAGAACTCTACGGCAAGACGCTTTCGCGCCGGCAGGTGTCGGAACGTTCGGGCATGCTGTCGCAATTTGCCGGCGTGCGGCTGATGACGCTTGGCGACGGCGTGGAACGCGGCATCCGCATGCTGGAGTTCCGCACCGGCACGGGGCTGCGTTTCACGGCGCTGGTCGACCGGGCGCTCGACATCGCCGATTGCGACTTCAAGGGCCAGGCGATCGGCTGGCATTCGCCGAGCGGCTTTCGCAACCCCGGTCTGCACGATTATGAGGGGGAAGGGGGGCTCGCCTGGGCGCGTTCGTTTTCAGGGCTGCTTGTCACCTGCGGCCTCGACCACATATTGGGCCGGGAAGAAGTGCCGGCCGATAGCTACAACTACCCGGGCAGGAAGACCGTGATCCATTCGCTGCATGGCCGCGTCGGCACCATTCCGGCGCGGCTGACCGGTTATGGCGAGACCTGGGACGGCGACCGCTGCGTGCTGTGGGCCGAAGGCACCGTGCAGCAATCGGCAGTGTTCGGCGAGGATCTGCATCTGATCCGGCGTATCGAGGCCGATGTCGGCGGCAACGAGATCCGGCTGTCGGATCGCGTCGTCAACCACGGTTTCAACCGCACGCCGCACATGTATTTTTACCACGTCAATGTCAGCCATCCCTTGCTCGACGAGGGTTCGCGCTATCTGGCGCCGATCCGCGACGTCGTCTGGGCTGGCCATGCCGGCGAGCGCTACCAGGCGCAGAAGGTGGGTTACCGCACGATGCCGGCGCCGCAATCGGGTTTCAGCGAGCAGGTCTGGCAGCACGAGATGGCGGCGGACGCCAATGGCGAGGTGCCGGTGGCAGTGGTCAACGATCAGCTCGGGCTCGGCTTCGAAGTGGTGACGCGCAAGGACCAGCTGCCTTGCGCATATCAATGGCAGAATTTTCAGGCGGGGCAGTATGCGCTGGGCATCGAACCCTCGACGCATCATGTGCTCGGCAATCTCGCGGCGCGCGAGCGGGGCGAGATGATCTGGCTGGAGCATAGTGAAAGCCGTTCTTACGACGCAGTGTTCCGGGTGCTCGACGGCGCCGGCGCGATCGCCGAGGCCGAAGCAAAGATCGCGTCGATCGCCAGGCAGCCGCAACAGGATTATCCTGTACCGTCGGGTAATTTTCCGGGATTGGCGGACAGGGCATGAGGCGAAACGAATGCTCCGGCTGGCGGGCCGGAAATCGGAGGTCGATGTGATGGAGAAAAAGCGCGACTACAGCCTGGTCGGGGAAAGCACGCGCATCGCGATCGAGACCGGGCTGGCCTCGGCCGAGTGGTATCACACCGATGTGCCGCGCAAGGCGATGAAAGAGCTGATGCAGCGCTCGGACGGCCCGGCGATCCGCGACACGATCATCTGGATCGTTGCCATATTGGGTTCCGCCGCCGGGATCGCCTGGTTCTGGGGCACGTGGTGGGTGGTGCCGTTCCTGCTCGTCTATGGCGTGCTCTACGGCTCGTCCAGCGACTCGCGCTGGCACGAGTGCGGCCACGGCACCGCCTTCCGCACACGCTGGATGAACGATGCCGTCTACCAGATCGCCAGCTTCATGCTGATGCGCAATCCGGTGACCTGGCGCTGGAGCCATGCCCGCCACCACACCGACACGATCATCGTCGGCCGCGACGCCGAGATCGCGGTGATGCGTCCGCCGGACCTGCTGCGCGCCGCACTCGCCTTCACCGGTGTTCTCGATTTCCGCTATTCGCTGCCGACGCTGGTGCGCAATGCGTTCGGCAGCATCTCGCCGGACGAGAAAAGCTTTATTCCCGAGATGGAGCTTCACAAGGTGGTCACAGCCGCGCGCTGGCATGTCGCCATCTATGTCGGGGCGATCGGGCTAGCGCTTCATCTGTGGTCGTTCCTGCCGCTGGTGCTGATCGGCCTGCCGCGCCTCTACGGCAGCTGGCACATGGTGCTGACCGGCCTGCTGCAGCATATCGGGCTGGCCGACAATGTCACCGACCACCGGCTGAACACGCGCACCGTCTACATGAACCCGATCAGCCGCTTCATCTATTGGAACATGAACTATCATGTCGAACATCACATGTTCCCGATGGTGCCCTATCACGCGCTGCCGAGGCTGCACGAATTGATCAAGCACGATCTGCCCGAGCCGAACCCTTCGATGTGGCATGCCTATCGCGAGGTCTGGCCGGTGCTGCTGAAGCAGCTTCAGTACGAGGATTATTTCCTCAAACGTGAATTGCCGCCGACGGCGCGGCCGTACCGGGACGAATTCCATGCACTGACCGTTCCGGCGGCGGCGGAATAGGGGAGAAGCAGATGGCCGACTGGGTTGAAGCGTGTGGCGTCGACGATGTCGAGGAAGAGGATGTCATCCGCTTCGATCATGGCGGCCGTACCTTCGCCATCTATCGCAGTCCCGATGACGAGTACTTCGCAACCGACGGATACTGCACGCATGAGAAGGCGCATCTGGCCGATGGGCTGGTGATGGACGACATCATCGAATGCCCCAAGCACAATGGCCGCTTCAACTACAAGACGGGCGTGGCTCGAGGCGCACCGGTATGCGTCAATCTCGCCACCTATCCAGTGAAGGTCGAGGCTGGCAAAGTGATGATCCAGATCGGCTGACCTGCCGCCGAATGCAACTGAGGGAACCCTTTTGATGAGCCGAAAAAGACCGACGGTGGCGGATTTGCGCGCCATGAAGGGCAAGCGACAGCTGACCATGCTGCGTGTGCTGACGATGGACGAGGCCGAGGCCGCGGAGCGCGCAGGGGTCGACATCGTCTCGGTGCCGCCCGAATTGGTGCTCAACCCTGAGTACCGCGACGCGGCGCCCAGCCTGTTCACCATGCCGGGCGACAATTTCTACGAGATCGGCACGGCGGACGATTTCGTGCGCTGGGCCTTCCGGCTCTACAAGGCCGGCGCCGACGCGGTCTATTGCAGCGCCGGCTACGCCACGATCAAGCGGATGGCCGATGACAATATCCCGGTGATCGGCCATGTCGGGCTGATCCCGTCACGGGCGACCTGGACTGGCGGCTTCAAGGCGGTCGGCAAGACCGCCGACACCGCCATGGATATCTTCGCGGCGGTGAAGCAACTGGAGGCCGCCGGCGCCATCGGCGCCGAGATCGAGGTGGTGCCGGTCGAGGTGGCCAAGGCGATCTCGGAGCGGACGTCGCTGATCATGCTGTCGATGGGAGCGGGTACCGGTTGCGATGCGCAATATCTGTTCGCCGACGACATTCTCGGCCAGAACCGTGGCCACATGCCCCGTCATTCCAAGGTCTATCGCAATTTCGCCGCCGAATATGATCGTTTGCAGGCCGAGCGTATCGCCGCGTTTTCGGAATATGTTGCCGACGTGAACAGTCTCGCCTATCCCGAAGACAAGCATGTGGTGCATATGGATCCGGCTGAACTCAGCCTGTTCATGAAGAGGGTCGACGGGGCGTGAAATCTCAAGGCAATGATGCGACGGGCGAGGCCGCGCCGGTTCATATTCTCACGCTTTCCTGCGAGGATCGGCCGGGGATCGTCGCCGCCGTCACGGCGGAGCTTGCCGCGAACGGCGCCAACATCGCCGAAAGCAGCCAGTTCTGGGACCGGCAGACCAATCGCTTTTTCATGCGGATCGCCTTCATCAGCCCGTTAGGCTCGACCGGGGACAGTCTGGAGCGGGCCCTGGAATCGAGCGTCGACCGCTTCGGCATGAAGACCGCGCTGGTCGATCAGGGACGCCGCCCGAAGACCATCGGCATG
>NZ_RZRA01000409.1:0-4786 GCF_003998945.1 Mesorhizobium sp. M7A.F.Ca.CA.003.01.2.1
TTGCGACCGGAGGAATTGTTGAAACGAGCGATTTCGATCATTGTGACGCTGGCCCTGCTGGCCTGGCTCGCCAGCGACTCGCGCTGGCGCATGGTCGGCGACGCCTTTGCCCGCATCACGCCCGGCACCTTCGCCGTGGCGACGATCGCGTTCTTCGCCACCTATGTCTTGCGTGCGCTGCGCGTCTGCGACGAGTTCCGCGACGAGGTGCATGGCCGCTTCGGCGCCTGCCTGCGCGTCATTCTGATCCACAATGCGATGATCAACGTCGTGCCCTTTCGCGGCGGCGAGACGGCCTTTCCCCTGCTCCTGCGCCAGGTCTTCGGCATACCGATCATGCGCGCCAGCGCCTCACTGCTGTGGTTCAGACTGCAGGACGCTTTCGTCGTCGGCGTGCTCGCCCTGGCGGTGTGGCCGGGCCTGCATCCGGCGATTAGGATTGCGGGCGGGGCCGTCTTGATCGTCGCCGCCTGGTACCTGCCGCGCTGGGCGCGTGCACCGCATGACTGGGCCGGCCGCGGCAAGATCGTGGCGAAGCTCGGCAAGCTCCGAGATGTGTTCACCGAAGCAACCGGACGCTCGCGCTATGGCTGGTGGTGGACGATCGCGAACTGGTCGCTGAAGCTCACTGTGCAGGGATGGTTGTTGGCAATGCTGCTGGGGACATCCTTTTCGACCGCCTTTCCAGGCGTCGTTGGGGCCGAAGGAGCCGCCATACTGCCGGTGCAAGGCGTCGCCGGCTTCGGCACCTATGAAGCGGGAGCAGCGGCGGCGCTGCTCACCTCCGGAATCACGATGAAGAATGGCTTGCAGGCGGCGCTGGCGCTGCACCTGTTCATCTTCTGCTCGGCAATCGCCACGGGTGCGATCGCCTGGCTGTTTCCCTCGAAATCGACGCTGCCGGGAAATCCGGCTGTCGGACCTGCAAGGAAGCCATCCCAATGAACGTATTGCCCATCCCTGCTTCGGGACTGCCTGACGGCGCGGTAATGCCGAACCATACGCTGTCCATCGTCGTCCCCATGTACAACGAGGCCGAAAACGTCGAGCCGCTGCTGGCACGGATCCACCAGGCGATGGAACGCTACGACCAGCCCTGGGAGGTCGTGCTGGTCGATGACGGCAGCACCGACGCGACGGTGAGCGAGATCAGGCGCCTTGCAGCGCATTACGGCTCGCATGTGCATGCGGTCGAACTGGTGCGCAACTACAAGCAGACCGCCGCGATGCAGGCCGGCATCGACGCGGCGCGCGGCGACGTCATCGCCACGATCGACGGCGACCTGCAAAATGATCCCTACGACATCCCCCGCATGGTCTATCGCCTGCTGAGCGAGGATCTCGACCTGGTGGTCGGCTGGCGTAAGGACCGCCAGGAAGGTTTTTTCATGCGCAGGCTGCCCTCGCGCATCGCCAACGCGCTGATCGCGCGCGTCACCGGCGTGCGCCTCAAGGATTATGGCTGCAGCCTCAAGGTCTATCGCGGCAACGTCATCCGCAGCGTCAAGCTCTATGGCGAGATGCACCGCTTCATCCCGGCATGGCTGGCCACGGTGACGACCCCCAGACGCATCGCGCAGGAGGTGGTGACGCACCATGCCCGCATCCACGGCCAGTCCAAATACGGCATTTCGCGCACCTTCAGGGTCGTGCTCGATCTGGTGTTCATGTACTTCTTCATGCGCTATCGCACACGGCCGGGACATTTCTTCGGCGGCATCGGCATCGTGCTTGGCGCGCTGGGTTCGCTGATCCTTGCCTACCTGCTTTGCCTGAAGCTGTTTTTCGCCGAAGACATCGGAACACGCCCGATGCTGTTCACCGGCTTCTTCATGCTCATCGCCGGGGTGCAGATGGTGACGTCGGGCGTGCTGGCGGAAATGCTGGCACGCGTCTATCACGAGGCGAACGGAGCATCGGCCTATGTCGCGCGGCCACGGCCGCCGGGCGGCGACAATGACGGCTGGCACGCCCCGGGCCGAGCATCGTGACCTGATCGGAATGCCACGGAGGTCCGCGCCTAACGAACGCATGGCGGTTGGAGGGCAAGAGGCAAAGCGCAACGTCTGCGCAAACCTCCCGCCCTCCACTCGCGCCCCCCGGCAAAGACCCGGCAGCAGTCAAATCGGCCGCGCTTCAGGTCTGATGGCTTAGTAACGCGAACGGCAGCTGGCGCGCTGGCCGAAACCGCTCGGACCACATATCCAGGGCGAATGACCCAGGAGCGGGCCGCCATTGCCCAGACTGTAGGAGACCTTCACCGTCGCCGGCCTGCCGACCCGCTGCGGCCGCACGAAGGCCGCATAGGCCTCCTCCCTCGTACGCGTCACGTTGGTCATCTTGGTGAGCGGTTTGCGGTTGATCAGATGCAGCCGCTTGTCCTTGGCGTAGTGCACCCTCTGGCCAAGCGAATGAACCACGGGCTTGGTGCCGATCGAGCTCGTCTTGGTGGCATCCATGCTTTGGCAACCGGACATCATCGAGATCAATGCAACCGCGGCAAATGCACAGGCATGTTTCTTGCCGAGCCTTGCCCCTCTTTCCATTATTTTGTTCATCGCTATCCCTGCCATGAAATACAAGTCGCTGGAGCGCGGAGATATATTGCTCTTATTTGCTTTCCGCACCACGCGAGTGACCCATCGCCACTCACATCATGGGCTGTATATTAGGGGAGACTTATTAAATATCATGCAAACGATATGATGAGCGCGGTCTTTCGGCACTCGACCGGATATTATTAAAATTTGACCTTTTGGGCTCGTGCCTGGTCCTGCCACAGCTTGCCGGCCGGCTATCAAGGCAAATGCGGTTCAGGGGAGTTGTTTGCGCACGGACGCCTGTCGGCGTCAGCGTGGCGGATTCCAGGCGGGGTCAAGATGGAATGTGCGGGTTCCGCTCCCGCCGCGCCCGGCTCCGGAAACCGGGTAGGCCACGCTGACGATGCGCATACCGCCTGCCCCCTGCTGGAGCCCATATATGCCTTCCAGGCCGCGGTCACAGAACGCGGCGCCCGGGACGAAGAGCGCAACGCCAGCGAGCGAGGCCTGCAAGGTGAGTTTCGCGGCATTGCAACGCAACGAAATTTTGTTCTCCACGAGGTGCCTGGTGATGATCACGACCACAAGCAATCCGTAGACGAACGCATTGAAGGCAGCGAACCAGTAGAAGCCGGTGGCGTCCGAGGCGCGGTCTACAAGAAGGACCGGCAGCGAAGCTCCCATTGCAAGCACCACATAGGGAACAATAACGCGGGCAGGCAGCAGGTTTTTCGGGCCGCTGCCCTTGGGGGTAACGCGAAAATCGACGAACGACTTGGTCAGATAATCGCGGATCGACGACAGCGTGCCCGCCAGCACCCACGGCCAACGAGCGAAGAATGAGAACAACATTCCCTCCCAACTGATCGTCTTGGCGGTCAGTGGGCGCGACAGCCCGAAGGACTTCAACAGCATCACCAGCACAATCAGCGAAATCGAGTTCGGCGCATAGTATAGAAGGAAGTCAATATACGTCACATTGGCGAAATTCTGACCCGTAATAAGTGCGTATATCGGCATGATGTACATGAGAAGCGAAAATACGGCGAAAAGCGGATACCAGAGCTGGCGGAACAGGAACTGGAATTTCAGCCGTGGCGATACCTTGGAAAGGTATATGGGCGAGTATTCGAGCATGATCGTCATCAGGCTCCGCGACCACTGGAACTCTTGCGTGACAAGATCGGCAAAGGTTTGCGGGCCGTCGCCATGGGCAATGGCGTCTATGGCATGCACACCGCGCCAACCAGCCGCAATGAACAGCATGGACGTCGAGTGATCTTCGGCCAGTTCCGGGCCAAGGCCGCCGACCTGCTTGAGCGCTGCGGTTCTCACGGCATAGTGCGAGCCGATGCAGAGCGGCGTTCCGTCGCCCGTGTGGCCGGACTGCAAAGGTCCGTGGAACATCCCTTCCGGGAACAGCCGGCCGCGTGCCGACCAGCTTTCAGCGGCATTGTTGTCGCATATGCTCGGCGCCGATACATAGCCAACCGCCGGGTCGGCAAAGGCAACCAGGATTTCCCTGAGATAGGTTGGTGTCGGGACGTGGTCCGCGTCCATCTGAGCGACGAAGTGATAGCGTTCATAACCATAGTGGTCGTAGAAGAAGGCCAGGTTTCCCTCTTTGCAGCGCGTCCGGCGGGGCCACACCTTGCGGTGATAATCTTCCCGCCCGCGCCGCGTCGAAATCATGACGTTATGGGCATCGCACCAGGCAATCGTTTCCTCGGACGGGTCCTCGTCGGCCAGCCAGGTATCATGCGGACAGTCCTGCGCCAGCATTGCCTCGAGGGTTCGCGCAACCACGGAAAACGGCTCTGACGGAGCCTTGGTCACCACCATCGCGACACGCGAATGCTTCGGGATCGTGTGAAGCCTGGACGGCTTTTTCATCGCATGCACGTTCAAGAGAAAATACATCGGCATGAATGTCAGCCATACGAGCGTCAATGTCGCCAGCATGTATGGGATAACGTGTTCGATGTGCCCGGGCTGCAGCCACCAGAACCAGAAAAATCCGAACGTTACCGACCAGCAGGCAAGTCCTAGCTTCCAGATCCGCTTCTGGGCGGCCGACAGCACGGGCACCAGAAAAGGAGGCTTCTCCGCCGCCTTGCCCGGAGCTGCCCCACGCCCCCGTTTCGGCATGGTCTTACTGCCGATGATCCCCACGTCCGCGGAAACACTCATACACTTTACTGCCGCCACCCGAGCATCAGCCAAACGACGGCCGATGAGCCTAACCC
>NZ_RZRA01000040.1:0-12916 GCF_003998945.1 Mesorhizobium sp. M7A.F.Ca.CA.003.01.2.1
CTTCTCAATGACCCCAACAGTGGCCTCGACAAACCTGCCGCGGTGATCCTGGAAGGGATCCAAGGTGAAGGCGGCATCAATGCTGCGAGCGTTACTTGGCTGCAACGGCTGCGCGAGCTAACGTCGCGGCACGGAATCTTGATGATCCTCGATGACATCCAGGCCGGGGTCGGTCGCGCGGGCAGTTTCTTCAGTTTCGAAGCGGCTGCAATTGTGCCGGACATCGTTACCCTGTCCAAATCTTTGTCGGCGATCGGAACCCCAATGGCCCTTATTCTCATCAAGCCTGAACTTGATGTCTGGGCCCCGGGCGCACACACCGGGACCTTCAGAGGCAACAACTATGCTTTCGTCACTGCTCGTGCGGCCCTCGAAGCTTACTGGTCCGACTCCAAGTTCGAGGATGAGATCGCTCGCAAGTCTGCGATCTTGGTCCAAGAACTCAACGCGATTACCGAGGAATTCCCCACCCTCGGCCTGAGCGTGCGAGGCCGCGGTCTGATGTACGGACTCGTTTCACCGAAGCACCACTCCTTGCCAGGTCTGGTCTCCCAGGAGGCTTTTCGTCGGGGCTTGGTGATCGAGATCGCCGGCTCATACGGTGAGGTGCTTAAGTTCATGACTGCCCTCACCATCGCCGAGGCTGACCTTCGGCGTGGTCTGTCCATCATTCGCGACAGCATTGGCGCAGTAGCGACTACCCTCGACGGTGGAGGCGCGGCTCGCTAGCCGACAAAGCACCGGGCCACTAGCAGGTCCAAAATCGGGCCGCTCGCAGTCACGGAACGGGAAGGCCGTTCCGTGGCATGTGGCAGTGGGCGAACTCGGAGCGGCTGAACGGCAGACTAGGGCTTTCACTGCCGGACCGATACCACGGTTGCCGTTCTTCCTGCGGCGCCGACCACTGTCGCTGCGCCAATTCGAAGAAAATCGAGCGATAAGAAAGAGGACTGGATGGCCAGCAACGACGTAGTCAAAAATTATATCGATGGCGAGTGGCGGGATTCTGTGTCCGGCACACGCATCGAGGTCGATGACCCGGCGAGCGCCGAAACGATTGCTGTCGTAGCTGAAGCAGGACCCCAAGACATCGAGCTTGCCGTTACTGCTGCTCACCGCGTTTTTCGCGACCGCGTGCTGATAGACATGCATCCGTATGATCGCGGTCGCATGTTGTTTCGCGTTGCCGACGCCCTTGAAGCGCGTTTCGACGAGATCGCAGCCATTAACTGCGCGGAGACGGGGAAGGCATTGGAACTTGCCGATGGCGAGGTTCAGACCGCCATCAGATACCTGCGATACTATGGTGGCTTGGCCGACAAACTTGAAGGGCGCTCGATCCCGCGCGGGGCCAACCTGGTCAACTACACAGTCAGAAGTCCCTTCGGCGTGTCCGCCCAGATCGTTCCGTGGAATGGTCCACTTGAACTGACGGCCCGCTCGCTGGCCTGCGCCATCGCAACCGGCAACTCAGTCGTGGTGAAGTCGCCGGAACTAGCTCCCCTTTCCGGAGTTGAACTTGCGCGTGCCTGTGAGACAGCGGGGCTGCCTGCCGGAGCGGTCAACGTGCTCACTGGATACGGCCAAACGGCAGGCCAGGCGCTGATCGAACATCCCGACGTTCGCCACATCGTCTTCACGGGCTCGATTACTACTGGGCGGACGGTGCTCAAGACGGCAGCGGATCGGATCGTGCCCTGCATAATGGAACTGGGCGGAAAGTCGGCTGCAGTTGTGTATTCCGATGCCGACCTCGACTGCGTTGTGGAAGCGGTACGCGTCGGGACCTTTCTGAATGCAGGCCAGAATTGCAACAACCTTACACGTCTTATTGTGGAACGTTCTATTGCAGACAAACTGGTGGAAAGAGTGAGGGTCTGCGTCGAAGGACTGTCGGTCGGTCCAGGACGCGAAAACTGCGACATCACCCCGTTGATCTCCCGAAACCAACGACAAGGAGTTGAGCGGGCCTGCCAGACGGCCCTCTCGCAGGGCGCGCGACTCGTAACCGGCGGGACTGCGCTTTCGGAGCGGAGCGGTTACTTTATGGCGGCCACGGTGTTTGCCGATGTCGCGCGAGACAGCAATCTCTTCCAGCAAGAAGTATTCGGTCCTGTTCTTGCCGTTACCACGTTCGATAATCCGGGAATGGCCGTCAATCTCGCGAACGACACCGTTCACGGTCTGGCAGCGGGCGTGTTCACGCGGGATATTGACCGGGCCCTCTGGACCGCCGACCGCCTTTGGGCCGGTCAAGTGTACGTGAATGGGTGGTATGTGGGCGGGGTGGAAACACCGTTCGGTGGGATAAACCAGTCCGGCTACGGCAGGGAGAAGGGTCAGGAAGCGCTGGACGGCTACGTTCAGACGAGAAACGTTGGTATCCGCCTCTCGCAGCCACCATCTGGAAATTGAACGCTTGCTGATCCCTACCGACGGCGCGGCTGTCGGGCGATGCAGGATTCAATGACCTCGACCAAATCGAAATAAGCCCGGCGAGAGAATCCGTATCGGAGGTCATCGAGAACAACTCTAATCATAGGATTTTTGGCTGCGGACGGGCTTTACCCACCACGGACATGTAGGAGCGCATTGCCTAGCCCGCTGCGTGGGTCGCATGGGTCAGGAGAGGATCACAGTGCTTCAGAGACAATTGAGATTCGCAGAGCTGCCGCCGAAGATTTCGACAAGTTGGCAATGTTGAACCGCGAGTTGATCGAGGCCGAGAAGCATCGAAACCCCGATGACGGTTTCAGAACTCAAGGAGCGGTTTATTCAGTTGGTGAATCGCGAAATTTGGATGGTCGACCTCTTCAGCCAGAACGGCGAGATTGTGGGCCTCGCCACTCATCGTTTGGAGCCAGACAATGCGGAGCCGAGTGGGCAACGCGTCTTTTTGAGGCAATTCTACGTCAGCTGCCAACACCGACGTTCGGAGATTGGCTGCAGGACCCTTGAGCTGCTTATTCGGTCTCGTTTCCACAACAAATCAAGGATTTTCCTCGACGTGCTGGAGACCAATCCTGGCCGCAAGACCTTCTGGTCTCACACCGGTTTTGTCGCCTACAGCACGCTCATGGAGCGTCTCGTTGAAAAAGCGGACACCAAATAACCTGCGGTGCTGGGAATTAATTTGGGGATCGGATTGTCTGGCATTTGCGTGCGTCGCGCAAAAACACGAGAATAGAATCGAGCCGGTCGTAACCGAATGGGGCTCACTTGTCCCCGGCCTGCAGGCTAGCCGCTTCGACTTCATCACGGCCGGCATGTGGATCAAGCCGGAGCGCTGCCGCAACGTGCTGTTCAGCGAACCGATCGCTACGGAGAGAGGCGCACTGCTGGTGCCTAAGGGCAACCCGGAAGGGCTGCATTCTTATGAGGATGTGCGTGACAAGGGACTCACCTTCGTCAGTGATACAGGCTACACCGCGGTCCAGGACGCGAAAAAGTCAGGCATCGCCGACGACAAAATCATGCAGGTCGCCGGACCGCCGGCGGACAGGCTGTCGCGCCGCCGCCGGTGCCCTCGACTACTTTACAGCGACTGGACTTGTTAAGAAGGACCACAGCCTTGAGCTGGCCGATTCGTTCATCGCGCCAGCCAACTATCCTGCTATCGCCTTCGAGCTCAACGAGCAGGCTGCGGTCGACGCGTTCAATGCCGTATGCAGGACTATGTTGGCTCTGGCGAAATGATGGCAGTATTCGGCAAATACGGCTACGGCAAAGACAACCTGCGGACGGCAGCAAGACCGCTGACCTCTGCAGAGGCTGAAGGCAATGTGCCTTAACACGTCCCCGGTCATGGCGGGGACGTGTTCAGTGGGCAAGCGTCTGTGAGGCGATTTCAGGTCCACCGTGGCGGTGCTCACAAGACGCGCCTCATTGCCTGAAACAAACACATCTACACTTCATCGGGTGCGCACATGTGAGCGTCGCGGCCCACAATACGACGGCCAATATGCGGGCTGGCTCACCTGCCACATCAGGCAACTGCGCAAGCAAATCCCCTGACGTGTGCCGGAACGAGAAGCAGGAGAATACTGTGGAAATCAGAGTTGTACGCCCGGGCGACCTTTCTCAATTGCGCAAGATTTGTGACGAACACATCGACTTGGAAGGGGTGACAATAGCGGACCAGGACCTGAGTCCTTATTGGAACTCGGCGTTTTTTGGAACACCTGCCCAGTTGTTCGGTTGGGTTTGTGATGAAGGAGGGTGTGTGCTGACAGTTCTGCAAATTCGCTGAGAGAGGGCGGTCATGGCAGGCTGGTGATTGTTCACGTCACCGATTCCCGCGAAGGAACGCCACCATGACCAAGATTGAAAGTAAGACCGGCAGCGCTGCCATCAAAGACATTCTGCTTTCGGACCCGGACGGACTTCACGAAGTGATCCGTGCGGTGATGCAGGAGGTACTCGAGGCCGAGATGGACGAGGCGCTGGGGGCTTCGAAGAGCGAGCGCACACCTGAGCGGCTCGGCTACCGCTCGGGTTATTACGGCCGCACCCTTGTCACGCGGGTCGGCAAGCTTGAGCTGCGGGTTCCGCAGGACCGGGCCGGCCGCTTCTCGACCGAGCTTCTCGAGCGTTACCAGCGTTCGGAGCGGGCCTTGGTGGCGACGCTTGCGGAGATGTATGTGCAGGGCGTGTCGACCCGCAAGGTCAAGGCGATCACGGAAGAGCTGTGCGGCCATGCGTTCTCGGCCTCGTCGATCTCGGCCATCAACAAGCGGCTGGACGAGAGCCTCGCTGCCTTTGCCAGGCGCCCCCTTCAAGAGCCGTTTCCTTACCTCATCCTCGATGCGCGCTAAGAGAAGGTGCGTGAGGCCGGCGTCGTCATGAGCCAGGCGGTGCTGATCGCTGTCGGCATCGACTGGGACGGCCGGCGCCAGATCCTGGCCGTCGAGATGGCCAATCGCGAAAGCCGCTCGGCCTGGAGGGATTTCCTCGTCGCGCTGAAGGCGCGCAGCCCCAAGGGCGTCGAGCTGGTTGTCTCCGCCAATCATGCCGGCCTGGTCGCGGCGATCGGCGAGGTGATCCCCGAAGCCGCCTGGCAGCGCTGCTACGTCCACTTCCTCAGGAACGCGCTCGATCACCTGCCGAGAAAGCACGGCGCCGACTGCCTGCAGGACTTGCGCTGGCTCTAATGACCGGCGCGATCTCGCCGAGGCCAAGGCCGATCTCGCCGCATGGCTGTCCAAATGGTCGGGCCGCTATCCGCGACTGACGAGTTGGGTGGAGGAGACCATCGAGCGCACGCTGACCTTCTTTTGCCTGCCGCGCCAGCATCACAAGCATCTCAAGAGCACCAACATGCTTGAACGGCACAATGAGGAAATCCGCCGGCGCACCAATGTCATGCGCATCTTCCCCAATGAAAGCTGCCTGCGCCTCGTCAGGGCGCTGGCTGCGAGACCAACGAGAACTGGATGGAGGCCAACCGCTACATCAACATGGACGATCTGCGCGAGCACAAGAAGCTCGCTCTACGCCAAGCCGCATGACCAGCATCGTGGCCGCCCCATTTTGCAGAACTTGACGCACACAACCTGAAGGAGGTAAGCGTCATGACAACTCTTAGAGGATACATGACCGCGTCGATCCGGCTTTTCCTTGTTGGTCAGGGGCGATCCTCGGGTACGCCTCCGGCGAGGGCCGCCTTGCGCGATCATGGCACGGTAGCGAGGCTGGGCTCTTAAGGTCGTCCTTAGGAGCGTAAGCCCCGCGACCATCCCATCGCTGAAAACAAACCCTTGATCAGCGGGCGCCCGACGGACCGCCTCTGTCGTCGTGGCGCTCCCATGAAGAACCTGGCCCATAGTGCATCCTTTGATTCGGAAGATAAGGATGCCCCATCAAAACCTGAGATCAAACATTTAGGCAGGCCTCGACTGGGACAAGTAAAACGGCCGCATTCGAGGCATGAGGCTGCACGCGTCTAAGATCCGAACAGCCAATACCCGAGCGTCCTCGACATCCCCGCCGCCAGAAGTCAACGATGCCCAGATCGGCCGCACGACCACCAGCAGAAGGGCGCCACCTCAACCCGTCCTACACTCAACATTTTGTCGCGTCCGCGACGTGCCTTCTTGATCCGATCCGTGGTCTGCTCACCTAAATAGCTGAAAGAGATCACGCATTTCTGTTTCCGGCCTGATTAGCCAGTTTGGCACGAGGTTTGCAACTTTGTGTGCGATCCAGTTGAACGGGCCGATTGGCACAGTCACCTGAAATCACAACTAATTAAAGGAACGGAACATGTCGGAACTGTATCGGATGGCATTACCAATGGGGGACAGCCGGCCGGCAATGCCTCCGCCCACCACAACCAGCCTTCGCCTGACTGTCTCGTGCTGGCCACGCCAGAGTAATCAATTTTGTCCTAAGAACCACAATACGACAAATCGCAGAACGTCCATCCATCCATCCTGAAACCAAGACACAGCAATCGCTTGTCGACGCAGTGTCCCACCGCCGAGAGGAAATGTAGATGAGAAAATTTGTTGCCGCCAAGCTTCATGGAATAACTGTGACCGACGCGAATTTGAACTACCGGGGCTCAATAACTTTGGATCCAGATCACTGCGACGAAGCCGGCATCCTTCCAATGGAATTCGTTGAAATCTGGAATAAATCATCGGGCGCTCGAATCAGCACTTACGTGATTTATGGAGAGCGGGGTTCTCGTTGCTGCGTGCTGAACGGAGCCGCTGCTCGCACCTGTCAGGTCGGGGACGAAATAATCGTTTGCTCCTCCGCATACATCGAGGAGCATCAGATGGTGGAGATCAAGCCGCGAGTGCTGACTTTCCACCGGGATAATTCTATCTGCGACCACATGTTCTACGAGGGTGCAATAGACGACGATGGAAGGATAACGTTCTCGATTCGCGAGGGCTCTCCCGGCGATAACGCGCTAAAACTCACTCCCTAGTAGGGCCTTTCGGTGACAGCTCGTGGCGCCGGGTCCCGGTCAAGGGCGTACTCGTCCCCAGTACTCTGGTACGCGATACAGTGCATTATCCCACTCGGCCACTATTCGGTCAGTTGCCATCAAGCCCAATCGGTTCTGCCCAGATCTGGGAAGACGATTTTGCTGCGCCAAAGGCAACTTCAGCTTCAGCCAGCGGCTGCGGGTAGAGGCGACCAATTTCACGGAATGTTTGGCCTTGGATCGTTGTCTTTAAGTCTGAGGTCCACGATGGCAAAACGACCTATCGACAAAAACGCAGAGTGGAGAACAGCCAATGTCAAGGAAAGCTCTCATCCTGGTTGAAGGCCATGCAAGAGGTAATGGAATACGATACATCCACGCGGCCCGGCGTCTTGGCTTTCATCCAATTACACTATCAGTTGATCCAACACAGTACGAGTATCTTGCGGCGGAAAGAAGCGAGGCAATCCGTGTCGATACAACCAATCTTGATACCTTGATTCGCGAATGTTCCAGGCTGCGTGAGACCAATGACATCGCTGGTATCACGGGCTTCTCGGGCATCGACGAGTCGGTCTATGCAACCGTTGGCAAACTATGTCGGCATTTCGACTTACCGGGACCCAACCCCGAATTGATTGAACGATGCTGTGACAAATTCTCTCAGCGCCAGCTACTTGCGGAAGCCGGAGTTCCGATACCCGCTTATCGCATGGCGCTGAATGTGGCAGAAGTAGAAAGCGCTGTCGCGGAGATCGGCTTTCCCGTAATTGTTAAGCCGGCAATCGGCAGCGGTAGCATCGGTGTCCGATTGTGCCGCAACGCCGATGAGTTAGCTGACCACACGACCTATCTGTTGGGTGGGAAGCACATCTGGCCGTCTTCGCCGAGGATATTGGTTGAGGAATTCGCGCGCGGCCCTTTTTATAGCGTGGAGATAATGGGCAATGAGGTTATTGGGATTGTCGCCGTTGATTTCGGCCCCCCACCGCATTTCGTCTTCCGTGAAACGACCTTCCCGGCCCCGCTTGCGGAAGACGATCATGACCGTATCGTTGATGTTTCGCTGAGGTGCTTGCAAGCTCTTGGCCTTAATTGGGGGCCAACGAACATCGAGCTCCGGTTGACTAATCATGGCCCGGTTGTAATCGAAGTGAATCCGCGTCTTGCTGGTGCGCTTGAGCCTGAACTGGTCCAACTGGCGAGCGGTGTCGATCTGGTCACCGAGCACATCAAGCTTGTCGTCGGCGAGGAATGGGATTTGCGCAGAAGGCATTTGCAGACCGCAGCCGCGCGGTTCCTAGTTGCTGATTGCGACGGCACCCTCGATTGGATCGATGGCGGCAGTCAGGCGATCGCGGTACCAGGTGTCGCTGAAATCAAATTGTATGTTGAACCCAACGCGCCGATCTTCAGGAAAGGCGATTTTCGAGACTGGATAGGACATGTCGTCGCCGTTTCACCCAGCCTTGCTCAGACCGAAGCGATACTCCAACGAGCTGTCGACTTAATCGCTTGGTCTATCACACCGCCGTCGGGCGAACAGGAGCGATCTGCAGCCCCACGACTCCCCCCCAACTGAGAGGTGATCCGTCGCCAGCATAAGAACTCTTACCCGCAATAGCTCGCCTTGTTGTCAAAAGCATAGCTGGAGTTCAAACTTATGAATATATCCAAGGGACCCCAGGCATTCCCTAGAAGTGAATACCTTCGCCGGCTCGGCTCGGTGAAGTTCGAAATGGGTCGGTGCGATATCGACGCGCTCGTCGTTTCCGACCAACATAACATTACCTATCTCACGGGGTACACCGCGCTATCAGCCTATGTTCCTCAGGCCGTTGTGGTTTCGATACGAGAAGAGGAACCGACGTTCATTCTGCGCCGCTGTGATGCGCCGGCAGCCATTCATCAATGTTTTATGGAGCGCGACAAAATCGTCGCATACCCCGAAGCGTATATTGGAAATCCTGACAAGGATGGCTATGACGCGGTAGTCGATTACTTGGAGGACGTCGGCCTCGCGAGTCGAGGCATAGGAATCGAGCTATGCTGCCTTCCATCGCAATCGGCGAAAAAGTTTAGGATGCGCCTGCCTGGTGCCACGATCGTCGATGCTACTAAGGCGGTCACTTGGAAAAGGCTCATCAAGTCAGATCTCGAGATAGCTGTAATGCGGGAGGCGGCGGCAATCTCAGACGCCGCGATTCGACGCGCTGCTGAGGTAATACGCCCCGGGGTGCGTGAAGCAGACGCGTGCGCGGAAATTGTGGCAACGTTGGTGCGCGGCGCAAACGGTAAGCCAGGAAGCGGGATCGAGGGAATAAGTTTGTGTTCATCACCGCGAACGGGAACGTGCCACATTCCGTGGAGCGAGGACGTTTTTCGCTATGGATCGCAGGTGAATCTCGAAATCGGCGGTGCGCGATATGGTTACTGTGCTGGGCTTATGCGCACTTACACGATCGGCTCACCCTCCGATCGTCTACGTCGCGTGCATGAGATCCAAGTCGCCGGCCTTGAGGTCGCTCTTGATGCGATACGGCCAGGAGCGACTTGCAGCGATGTTGCCAACGCCTTCAATCGCAGCATCGAGAAGCGGGGCCTCAAAAAGGAGACGCGTTGCGGCTATGCACACGGCATTGGTTGGTTGGAGCCGACCGCAAGCCTTAAGGATGGCGATATGACAGAGTTGCTACCAAACATGACCTTTCACCTGATGTTAGGTAATTGGATCGAGGAGGATTTTGGATACGTCATCAGCGAAACGTTCCGTGTCACAGACTCCGGCGTCGAGGTACTGACCACTGCTCCCCGGAAGATTTTTGAGATCTAAATTAGAATATGGCTTGTCATAACGACAGCGCGGACGTCCGGAATAGATCTTGCCGGTCGACGAGATGTCGCCTACCTTGTTGAAGTGCGGACGGCGAGCGGCGGTCGGCATGCGGGGCCGATCCGTGTCGAGGCGAAGCCGAACGCACGCTGGTCGCTGTACGACCAGTTCTCCTGCGGCCGATCAACTCGTCGACGACGTGACGCGCGAATGCCTTACGCGATTCCGGACACAGATCTCTGGTCGCCGCGTTGCTCGCGAACTGACGACCTGATCGCCCAGCGCGGCAAGCCCGGCATGATCGTCGCAGACCACCGCACGGAGTTTACCTCGAACACGGTCCTTGCCTGATCAATGGATCATCGCGCCGAAAATACATTCCGCTGCAAGCCCATGTGCGCAACATAAATGGCTGCACCTCTAGTCTACTCGCCACTGTTTAAAAGACTGGGGCAGGTCAATGCGCTTTCGTTACGACCTCAGAGCAAGTCTACAGGTCATAGTAGTAGGTAAGGTATGGACTCAATTTACCGATCTTGTCATAGAGCGCCCGCGCATGATAATTTGATCTGTCCGTATTCCAATAGATTCTCAGCCAGCCTTGGTCGCGACCGTAGGAGGCCAGATTCGTGAGCATGGCTTGGCCAATCCCCTGGCGCCGCGAAGACTCGTCGACATAGAGATCTGCGAGAAAACAGACCGGACGATCGCTAAGAGTATACGGGTGAATGACAAAGGTAGCAAAACCTATGGTAACGCCAGTTGCTGAGACCGCGATCAGCGCGTTAATCGGTTCGTCTGGGCGCTCGATGCGCCGCCAGATCCTATCTGTCGCCTGTTCTGATGAATTGAGACCTTGGTCGGCGCAATATGCGTACCAAAGGGACCGCCATGCATCGCGGTCGGCAGTGCCTGCGAGACGAATCTCCATGAGGGGCGGGCTCCGGCTGAGAATGGGCTCCAGGGCGCGAGGTGTTCGGCCTGAAAGGTTGACGGCTTGCGATAACTGCCACCGGCCCGCAAGACGTGCAGCACGCGACCGCCGGGTGTTATAAGATCTTTCCGCCTGTGACGGCGTCGTGGTCGCGCTGGAACTGGTTCCCGGGAGCTCGGTTCGCGATACGTCAAGCGCGAGTTGGGCGAGCGTTATCATGGGATCAAGTTCCCTCAGGTTTTCCCGCAGCACGTTTGCGACAGCGGTGCAGATCTAGTGCGATCTTTCCCTGCGACCACACGATGCAAACAATCTGACACCATAGGTGCATTCATCCCGAAGCGGGCTTCCGACCGCCGCGCTACACGCGCGACGGCGGGACAATCTAGCGGATGCGAGAGTTCTTCCAGCTTACCACGGAGATCTGCACCGCGTCGGCGCCATAATTGCGCATGCTTTAGAAAAGCAGACAATCATTGCAGTTCGCGCGCGCGTCCGGCGCCATTCCCAGTCACCCATATTGACTCAACGTTGCGCAGCATCATTTCTACAACACTAACTTGCTGCCCTTGTCGCGAAGTCAGGCGAGCGTCGATCTCGGGATAAATAAAGAAGGGCAGCGAAATTCGATCAGTCGGACCACTATGCACGACCTGGTGGGGCGTACTCTTGAAGCGGCCGTCGCTCAAGACCTGAAGGAGGTCGCCCAGATTGACTACGAGACTATCGGGCAGGCTCGGCACCGGCATCCATCGACCGCGGAACCACACCTGCAAGGAACGCAGGGGGAGTTCCTCTTGCAGCAGCAGCGTGAAGAAGCCATGATCCGTGTGCTTTGCGCAAGTGCCGCCGCGAGCTGGATACCGTATCACGCGTTGCCCAAGCGTCGGCGTGCTGAAATGGCGTTGGAACCATGCCTCTTCCATACCTATCAGGTCCGCCAGCGCATCCCCGATCTGGGGGACAATCCCGGCGAGCACGGTAGCCTGCAAAGCAAGCAGGTTTCTTGCGAAGCCAGGAGCCAAGGCTTCATCCGGAAGGCGCGTGCGGCCGGAGAACGGACGCCGGTCGCCTTCGTTCTCAATTCCGAGGTCGAATACCTCCTTTGGATCGAAGCCGGCCTCAGGATGTAGCATTTCGCCGTGTAAAGGACTGTATCCACGGGCGGCAGTGGGGTACACGTCCTGAAAGGCGTGCCCGTAGCGTTCCTTAACCGACTGTGGCAATGCGAAGAATCGCCGGGAAGCCTCAATGGCTTGCGCGATCTGTTCCCCGGGGATGCCGTGCTCGACAAGGTAGAAGAACCCGTATTCCTGGCATGCCATTTGCAGGCGCTGGCGCTCGTCACGTCGCGTTGCATCGTCTCTCAATTTCGAAAGTGAAATTTTCGGCAGCGTGGTCATAGTCAATCCCCTTTTTGGGCGCTTAAGTTGATTAGTGTTTGCCGCGGCTCTCAAAGTCGACAGTTCCTTGGATGTGGGCAACGCGCCGTCTCTTCCAATAATAACGAAAGTCGACATGATGTCCCATTCTAAGGCTAAGCCGATGGCTGGGCGGTGATTCCGTCTTAGCAATTGATCTCTAGCGCTTCCTGGTGAAGATAACAACGATTTGTATGTTAATATAGTTGTATATATTGTTACATCCGTCGCGGTTAGTTTAACATTATCACGGCCAAGATACTAAGAGCGATTTACAATTCTGAATTGCTTTATGACTTCCAGGCTCAATCCAGACCAGCGCCGACCTCCGGGTTTCATGGCAGGATCGGCCATCTCGAAGAGCTCTATGACGCGAGGTATCGCCAGCTACCTGAGCTCGTCCATCACACACGCCGTCCCGGACGATGGCCGAATGGCAGAAACCGACCGCTCGAAATTTTCCTATCCCATAGTCTTTTTCGACGCTATCCGGGTCGAGCGGTCAAGCTCAGGGACGAAGACTTCGTTCGCAAAAAAGCCATCTACATCGGGTTCGGCGTTCTGCCTGGCGGCACCAAGGAGCACATGAGCTGAGGAAGCGCTTGTCGACGTTATCCGCCGTCTCGACGAGACGACTAGCCGAGCAGCAAAGCAGGCAGCGATTTAGCTCCGTCTGCCGTCTCTCAAGGTTGTGTCGGCCAATTTCTCAGCCACCATAATCGTCGGAATGTTTGTGTTCGCCCGAGGGCAAAATGGCATGACGGAAGCGTCGGCGATCCTCAAACCCAAAA
>NZ_RZRA01000410.1:0-4785 GCF_003998945.1 Mesorhizobium sp. M7A.F.Ca.CA.003.01.2.1
CCCGAGCGCGATCCAGAAGACGATGCGGAAGGCCAGCGGCCCGATCGCTGCCGCCAACGGCGTGCCGAGGATGAGCACGATGGTCAGCGCCAGGCCCATCGTGCCGGCGAAGATCGGCGTATAGCCGGCAAACAGCAGGTAGATGAGCGCGGCCAGCGGCAGCACCAGCGGCCAGTGTTGCCGCACCGCGTCCCACGGATTGGGCAGCTCGGCCTTGGCCATGCCGTGCAGGCCCGCCTTGCCGGCTTCCAGATGCACCTGCCAGAAGCAGGCGCCGAAATAGAGCAGCGCCGGGATGATCGCCGCCTTGACCACTTCGGCATAAGGCACGTTCAGCGTCTCGGCCATGATGAAGGCGACCGCGCCCATCACCGGCGGCATGATCTGGCCGCCCATCGAGGAGGTCGCCTCGACGGCGCCGGCAAAAGCCGAGCGGAAGCCGAAGCGCTTCATCAGCGGGATGGTGAACTGGCCGCTGGCCACCACATTGGCGACACCCGAGCCGGAAATGGTGCCCATCAGCGCCGAGGACAGCACGCAGACCTGCGCCGGGCCGCCGCGCCACGAGCCGACCAGGCCAAGCGCGAAATCGTTGAACAGCGCGATCATGCCAGCGCGTTCGAGAAAGGCGGCAAAGACGACGAAGATGAAGATGTAGGCAGCCGAGACATAGATCGGTGTGCCGTAGATGCCTTCGGTGCCGTAGGCGAAGGTGTCGACGATCTGGGCGAAATCATAGCCGCGATGGATGAGCGGCGGCGGCAAATGGTTGCCGAAAAAGCAGTAGGCGAGAAAGATGAAAGCGATGACCGCCAGCGGCAGGCCCATCAGCCGCCGCGCTGCCTCGAAGACCAGCACCACCAGCACCGCGCCGACGATGAGGTCCGGCGTGGTCAGGAAGCCGGAGCGGCGGATCAGATCAGTGTAGAACACCCAATTGTAGAGGCCGGTGCCGAAGCCGAGCGCCCCGAGCGTCCAGAACGCGGCTTTCGCCGGCATGCTCTTGGCGCGCAGATTGGCGATCAGGCCAAAGCCGAGCAGCAGCAGGAAGCCGACATGCATGGCCCTCACCACCTGGCTCGGAATGCTGCCATAGGCGGCGACATAGATCTGGAACACGGAAAAGGCGACGGCGATGAGAAAGGCGGCCTTGCCCGCAAGGCCGTCGCCGAAGCCCGGCGGCAGCCCTTCGACCTGTTCTTCGACGGCAGGCAGATGGAAGGTGGCGGATTTGCCGTCGGTTGATGTTCCAGACGTTGCTTCGGTCATCCGACGGATCCGCCCTACTTCAACAAGCCCTTCTCCTTGTAGTATCGCTCGGCACCGGGGTGCAGCGGCACCGGCATGCCGTCGAGCGCCTTGGCCGGGTCGATCGCCTTGGCGGCGGCATGCGCCGCGGCCAGTTGGTCGAGATGGTCGAACATCAGCTTGGTCATCCGGTAGGCGGTCTCGTCGGAGACATCGGCGCGGGTGATGAGGAAATTGCCGACGGCGGCGGTGGCGACATCCTCGCTCTGGCCTTCATAAGTGCCCTTGGGAATGACCACCGACAGATAGGGCGCGCCGATCTTGGCGACGTCCTCGGCCGGCACCGCCACGACATTGATCGGCACGGAGGTGGCGAGGTCGCGGATCGAGGCGACGCCGAGCCCGGCCGATTGCAGCGTGGCGTCGAGCTGCCGGTTCTTGATCAGCTCGACCGATTCGGCGAAGGGCAGATACTCGACCCGGCCGAGATCCTCATACTTCAACCCGGCGGCGGCGAAGATGGCGCGGGCATTGAGCTCGGTGCCGGAGGCCGGCGCGCCGACCGACAGGCTTTTTCCCTTGAGGTCGGCCAGCGTCTTGATGCCGGACTCCCGGCTGGCGACGATCTGGATGTAGTTGGGATAGATGGCTGCGATGCCGCGCAACTTATCGAGCTTGCCGGGGAAACCGGCCTCGGCATTGCCTTCGGCGGCCAGCTTGACGGAATCGCCCAGCGCAAACGCGATCTCGCCCTTGCCCTGCTGCAACAGATTGAGGTTTTCGACCGAAGCCTTTGTTGCCTGCACCTGGGTGCGGGCACCTTCGATGCCCTTGCCGTAGATTTCCGACAGTGCCACGCCGAGCGGATAATAGACGCCAGATGTGCCGCCGGTGAGCACGTTGATGAATTCCTGCGCCTTGGCGGAAACAGCGCCTAGGCCAAGCGACAGCGCCACGGCGCCGGCCGCAACAAGTTTCGTCCTGAAATGGAACATCTGATTTCCTCCCTGAAATAGCAGCCGCATCACCTCCCTGACGCGAACAGAAGCGAGTTTAGACAGCGAGATGGAAATGCCAACCCGCAATCCCATGCGTTAGACGAATGGTTGAGTGCGGGATGCACAGATGGCCGCTTGCGTGAAATGTCTTCGGAGCCGAAAGATTTTTCCAATGCCTGTCGAAATCGGCCAGGGCCGCGCGACATACGTCCGGCTCGCAAACGAAGCAGCCTTCGAAACAACGGGAGAAGACCATGCGATACATGCTTTTGATCTACGTCAATGAAGCCGCGATGGCGGCCGCGCCGACCGATAAGACCTACGAGATCAGCGCTGCCTATGGCGCGTATACCGATGCGTTGAAGAAGTCCGGCGCCTGGCTGGCCGGCGACCGGCTGAAGCCGACCCAGGCCGCCACTTCGGTGCGGATGGTCAATGGCAAGACCAACGTGCTCGATGGCCCCTATGCCGACACCAAGGAGCAGCTTGCGGGCTTCTACATGATCGAGGCCGAGGATGCCGATGCCGCTATCGCCTGGGCGGCGCGCTGCCCCGCGGCCAGCGCCGGCACGGTCGAGCTGCGGCCGATCTGGGAACAGACCATGTGATGGAAAGTGGCCTGGAGATCGCGCGGGCGGCAGCGGAAACCGCCGCCCGGCAAAGCTACGGCAAGCTTGTCGCCTGGCTCGCGGCCCGCACGCGCGACGTGGCCGCAGCCGAGGACGCGCTGGCCGATGCCTTTGCCGCCGCCCTCGAACGCTGGCCAAGAACCGGCGTACCCAAGAAACCGGAAGCCTGGCTGCTGGCGGTGGCAAGGCGGCGCCGCGTCGATGCGGTGCGGCGCCGGCTGACCAGCGAGGCCGGCCGCGAGCATCTCAAGCTGATTGCCGAGGAAGCGGAGGCGCGCATGACCGACGAAGACCTGCCCGACGAGCGGCTGCGGCTGATGTTCGCCTGCGCCCATCCGGCGATCGAATCGAGCGTGCGTTCGCCGCTCATCCTGCAGACGGTGCTGGGGTTCGACGCCGCGACGATCGCTTCCGCCTTCCTGGTCTCGCCGGCAACGATGGGCCAGCGCCTGGTGCGAGCCAAGTCCCGCATCCGTGAAACCGGTATTCCGTTCCGCGTGCCGGAGCAGGCCGAACTCGGCGAACGGCTGGATGCGGTGCTGGAAGCGATCTACGCCGCCTTCGCCGAAGGCTGGTCCGACCCGGCGGGCACCGAGACGCGAGGGCGCAATCTGGCGACCGAAGGCATTTGGCTCGGCCGGCTGGTGGCTTCGCTGTTGCCGGAGGAGCCGGAGGCGCTGGGCCTCCTGTCGCTGATGCTGTTTGCTGAGTCGCGCCGCGCCGCACGGCGCAGCGCCGCCGGCGACTTCGTGCCGCTGGCGGAACAGGATTGCCTTCTATGGGACCGCGCCCTGATCGATGAGGCGGAGGCGCTGCTTTCCCACGCCGCGGCCAAGGGCATCATCGGCCGCTACCAGCTTGAGGCGGCCGTGCAGTCCGCGCATGCGGCACGACGGCTGACCGGCCGCACCGACTGGGCGGCGATCCGCGAGTTCTACGACGCGTTGCTTTCGATCGCAGGATCGCCGGTGGTGGCGATAAACCGCGCGGTGGCGATCGCCGAGGCCGAGGGCGCAGTGGCGGGATTGGCGGCCCTCTACGTGCTGGGCGACGACAAACGGCTTGATGACTATCAGCCCTATTGGGCCGCACGCGCCGGTCTCCTGGCCAGGCTTGGTCAGGTACTGCAAGCCTGCGAAGCCTATGACCGGGCGATCGGCCTCGAGCGCGACCCGGCGGTGCGCCGCTTCCTGCAGGAAAAGCGGGCAGTGCTCAGAAATTGAGCTTCAGCCCGGCCACATCTCGTGCGAGGTGTTGAGCGTCTTCATCAGCGGATGGTCGCGCAGCCGCGCCCACAGGCGTTCAATGTTCGGCCATGCCGTCCGCGCGCTGTCGATGTCGGGATGCCAGGCCACCAGCATGACCAGATAGATGTCGGCCAGCGACACCCGGTCGCCGACCAGCCAGTCACGGCCTTCAAGCGCGGCATCCAGAACGGCAAAGCCACGGTCCATCTCGGCCACGGCTGCCTGCTTGACCGCCTTGGTGCCTTCGGGATCGGCAGTGTAGCGGTATGCGTAGTAGAAACGCAGCACCGCCGGATAGAGCACCGACGACATGAAGGCCATCCAGCGCAGGAAATCGGCGCGGGCAGGCGCGTCTGCTGCCGGCGCCAAATTGGCATCGGGATGACGCTCGGCAAGCAGGATGCAGATCGCCGCCGATTCCGTCATCGAGCTTCCGTCCGGCAAGGTCAGCACCGGCACCTGGTTCAACGGACTGATGTCGAGGAAGGCGGGGTCGGGCCGGTCGGTCTTCGGCACGTCGATCTGCTCGAACTGTGCATTCGCCAACGCCAGCGCTGCCTCGACGACGAAGCCGCCGCTGCCAGGACGGGTATAAAGCTTGTACATAAAATTCTCCCCCGGCCGCGCAAAGCAGGCCGGGGCGATATGAACCGGAAGCGGTGC
>NZ_RZRA01000411.1:0-4783 GCF_003998945.1 Mesorhizobium sp. M7A.F.Ca.CA.003.01.2.1
CTTCGATGGCGTCTGGATCAATCTCGGTGTCGACGTTTGCGATCAGGCCATGCCGCCGCGCTATCGACCCGAGATGGGATTGCGGCCCGGTGGCGCGCCTGTGGCAGGAAGAGGTGCACCGGCCCGGCGTGTACGATCTGGAAGTCGACACGTCGCTCCTGAGCCCTGGGCAATGCGCGGACACGCTCGCAGAGCAGCTTCGGCAAGGACCGTATCGAACAGCGTTTCGGAAATGTCCAACCCATCCAGCGCCGCCCTTGAGGCGTTTTGACCGGCATGCCGCCGCAGGCGAGTTCGTCCAGATCGGCGAATTTACATCCCGCAAAGGGCCGGCGATTGCATGGTGGAGCTCTCAGCGGCCGCGCTGTCCGACTCGAAACGGGTCAGCAAATATCCGCACGCCTTCCAGATCGCGACCATCAGGGATGCGCCCGCATAGCCATCCACGGCATAGTGCCAGCCAAGCACGACGGATCCGACCATAATGACGCCGCGAATAACCACATCACAACACCGGCCAGCCGAGACCGCCGCGTTGCATAGAGAGCGAACAGCACCGCCATCGCAACGTGCAGGGATGGGAAGGCGGATATACCGACGCTGCCGGTAGTTGCGCCGGTGTAGCCACCCCACAGCATATCCTGCGTGTTGAGCGCCCAGATTGGATAGATGCGATCGGCGGTGGCGAGTGCTTGCATGAGGGCGTGAAAGTCGTTGCCGAACCCCAATCGCTCGTAAAAGCAAGGGCCAGCCGACGACAGGCCCATCGCGAGGAAGAAGCCACCCAGCGTCCACACCGTCATGAAGCTCATCAGGAACTGGTGACGCAGCTTCGTATCCTTGCGTGCGATGCACACGGTGAAAACCGCGGTAATGAGCACGACGAACCAGAAATTGTAAGCGATGTTGATGATCTTCAATGCAAGCGGCGACTGGACGGTAAACCACAACCATTCGTGCGGGGCTCGACCGAAATGCAGGATGCGGTCGGCCTGAGCCAATGCCTTGTCCCATGCAAACGGAGAGAGGATTGCAATGGCTCCCTTCAACACACCGATCGCGGATATGAAGGCAAGACCCGCACCCAGGCCATTCAGGCTGTTGGCAATGCGTTCGGCGTCGCCAAAGAATCTACCCAGTGACTTGAGGAAGGTGTGCAGCGGTTCGGTATCCCGCTGGACCAGCGCAAGATGGAGAAGCGTCCCAAGTGCAAAGGCTGAGCCGCAAATCCAGAAGGCGATGAAAAGATACTCAGCGTATTCCTCCAGAACGCCGAAATCCGGCATGTTTCCAGTGTGCCACCCGACTGCGCTTGCCAGAAGCAGCGCAGCGGCAGCCATAGCGTGCAGCAGCCGGTGTCGCCAAAAGGCATCCGCCAAGATGCCAAGAAAAGCACGCTCGACAATTGCCCCCGCCAGTGGGGCCGATGCCGCAACCGAATGTTCCATGGTTTTGAAGCCCCACAGCTCGCCACGCGTTAGCATTTTACCGTGAGATGGTTCGATATTTCCTAATCAGACGATTAGAGTTGCAAACGGTTGAGTCGGCACTGGGCACGGCCGGGCATTAGAATCGGCTTCTGGACTGAACGGCGCTTGTTAGTCCGATATTCTCGACCCGGTCCACCACATCATTGGCGGACCTCCCGCTCTCAATTTTTGAGTGCAGTCCGTATCTTTTCGGCGTTACCGACCAGAATCTCCGGCTTCTCCATCTCGCCCGTGTGCGGCTTCAGCGGGATGCCGTCGAAGCGCGGAATGACATGCACATGCAGATGATAGACGGTCTGCCCTGAGGCCGGCTCATTGAACTGCATGACGGTGACGCCATCGGCGCCGAAGGCCTTTTTCACCGCCAGCGCCACTTTCTGAACGGCGCTCAAGAGATGGCCGAAAATTGACGGATCGGCATCGAGAAGGTTGCGCGACGGCGCTTTCGGCACCACCAGCGTATGGCCGGGCCCCTGCGGCATCACATCCATGAAGGCGATGACCGCGTCATCCTCGTAGACACGGTGCGAGGGAATTTCGCCGCGCAGGATCTTGGCGAAAATGTTGTCGGTATCGTAGGCGGCCTCGGTCATGGCGAACGCTCCGGATTGTGCCTTCGTGTAGCGAAGGCGTCGAAATTCGGCAAGATAATCGTCGCCCCCCAGCCGGCCAGCCGGGGCTACTCCTCGAGATCCTTGCGGAACGGGGTATGCTCTTCCAGATATTCGCTCATCCGCTCCACCTCCTGCCGTTCGCGCCGAAGATAGTCGGCGACGGCGTTGCGCAGGCCTGGGTGCGCAATGTAGTGCGCGGAATGCATGGTCACCGGCCGGTAGCCGCGCGCCAGCTTGTGCTCGCCCTGCGCTCCCGCCTCGACCACCTTGAGCTTGCGCTCGATGGCGAAGTCGATCGCCTGATGATAGCAGACCTCGAAATGCAGGAAGGGATGGTCCTCGATGCAGCCCCAGTTGCGGCCATAAAGTGCATCCGAACCGATGAAATTGATCGCGCCGGCGATATAGCGCCCGTTGCGCCTGGCCATCACCAGCAGGATGTCGTCGGCCATGCGCTCGCCGATCATCGAGAAGAATTGACGATTGAGATAGGGCCGGCCCCATTTGCGACTGCCGGTGTCCATGTAGAAGGCGAAGAAATCGTCCCAGGCTTTCTCCGTGAGGTCCTTGCCGGTCAGCCGGTCGATTGAAATGCCTGGGGCAAGCGCTTCGCGCCTTTCCTTTTTCATCGCCTTTCGCTTGCGCGAGGCAAGGGTGGCGAGGAAGTCGTCATAGGTTGAAAAGCCTTCGTTGAAGAAATGGAATTGCTGGTCGGTGCGGTGCAGGAAACCGGCTGCTTCCAGCACCTCCACATCGCTCTCTTGCGCGAAGGTGACATGTGCGGAAGAGACACCGAGCTTTTGCGTCACCGCCTTCAGGCCCGCCGCGAGACCGGCCTTCACCTTGGCACTGTCCTCGCCCCTGGTGACCAGCAGGCGAGGGCCGGTGACCGGGGAGAACGGCACGGCACTTTGCAGTTTGGGATAGTAGCGGCCACCGGCGCGTTCGAACGCATCCGACCAGCCATGGTCGAACACATATTCGCCCTGGCTGTGCGATTTGAGATAACAGGGCACCGCGCCCAGCAATCTGCCTTGCCCATCCTCGAGCCGGAGGTGGTGGCCCTGCCAGCCGGTACGCCGCACGGCGCATCCAGAATCTTCGAGCGCGCCTAGAAAAGCGAATGAAACCAAAGGATTGTAGCTGGCTTCTAAATCGCCGCGCGCAGTTCCCGCAAAGCCATTCCATTCATCATAGGTGAAGGCGCCGATGCCGGCGGCGACGCGGATCGAATAGTCCGCATTGGCCGTTTGTCCGTCACCCTCATCGCCCTGATCCATGAGGCTTATTTAAGCTCCGTCCGGCCTGGTGCAAGTCACGTTTCAGACACTCAGGCGACTTTGACCAGATCGGGTTCGAACCCTTCGAAAGTCATCTGGTCGGCATATCTGAAGGTCAGGTCGACCGCCGGCTGGTCATGCACCGTCCAGGTGATAACAGGCATTTTCAGCCTTTCACGCACGAAGCTGACAAATGGGTTTGGCAGGTCGCCGGCGGCGTAGGAGGTGAAGGCGATCTCATGCGCCAGCATGGCGAAATGCGCCTCGATCAACCCGACGTCCTTGCCGTAGGCGGTGAGACCCCCTGGGATACCCGGCGCGTCCTTCGGAAAATCGCGGACCAGCCAATGGTCGAACGACATGATCGCCGCCTTGCCCTTGTAGCGCTTGAGCATCTTGCCGACGCTTGCCACCAGGCCTTCGTCATAGCCGGGCGTGCCTTTCAGCTCGACGACCAGTGGCACGCGGCCATCGACCAGGTCGAGCGCTTCCTGCAGCGTCGGCACATGGTCCGCCGTGCCACCGACCCTGAGCGCCGCGAGTTCAGCTGCGGTACGCTGCCAGACGAAACCATCCTGGCCGGTCAGGCGCTTGAGATCGCCGTCATGGATGATGACGGGAACGCGGTCGGACGACAGGTGCACGTCGCATTCGATGGCGTAGCCGCGTTCGGCGGCTGCGGCAAAGGCCGACAGCGTGTTTTCCCAGCGCGTCTTGTTCATGTCGTGGAAGCCGCGGTGGGCAACGGGCCGGGCGGTCAGCCAGGATAGCTCGGTCATATCTGTACCCTGGCTCATGCGACTTCGAAGATGGCTTCGATTTCCACTGCGGCATTAAGCGGCAGGCAGGCCGTGCCGACGGCGGAGCGTGCATGCTTGCCGCGCTCGCCAAGGGCGGCGACCAGGAAATCGGAGGCGCCGTTGGCAACCAGATGCTGCTCGACGAACTCGGGTGTCGAGGCGACGAAAACGGTGATCTTCACCAGGCGGCTGATCTTCTCGAGGTCGCCGAGTGCTGCCTTGGCCTGCGCCAGGATGTTGATCGCGCAGTATTTTGCCGCATCCTTGCCGCCTGCGGTATCGAGATCGCGGCCCAACAGCCCGCTCGCCTGCAGCTTGCCGTCCTTAAGCGGCAATTGCCCGGCAGTGAACAGCAAATGGCCGGTCCTGCAATAGGGCACGTAGTTGGCGGCGGGCGCGGCGGCGACGGGAAGCGTCACACCCAGATCGCTTAGCCGCTTTTCGATTGTTTCACTCATGGTATTTCCCTATTGCTTGGTGACGCCGCGCCGGCCGGGCCGAAATTGCTATTTTTGCCTCGCTTCCGCCACGACTTTTTTTAAGCTGGACCATCTTTCCCTGCGGCCTGCCATCAGTCGCGACGATCGGAGTACCTCATG
>NZ_RZRA01000412.1:0-4774 GCF_003998945.1 Mesorhizobium sp. M7A.F.Ca.CA.003.01.2.1
CCCGCCTGCATCTCGACAAGCTCGGCGCCCGCCTGACCGAACTGTCGGGTGAACAGGCCGCCTATATCGGCGTCACGCCGCAGGGTCCGTTCAAGCCGGAACACTACCGCTATTAACCAAAGCTAAAATTACTACCAGATATTGAGGCCGGGCGATTGACTTTTCGCCCGGCCTTATTTTTGCGCGCCATCAGCCTTCACGCCGATTCGGCGAGGGGTTATTGTCAGGTGATTCGGCGATGCTTCCAGCCCGAGAGGGTCAAGAGAGGCACGCATCAGGGCGGTCTTGCATTCAGGCGGCGGAGAGGACCAAGACATGCCGGGGCAACACCCGCACAGAGCGGGACGGGCCGTTTCCGGCGGCCATGACGATTCGGGGATTGCTGGCTCCGCCCTGGAAGGGGGGAGCCTGTCCTGGCGCGCCCGCGCGTCGACATTCCTTGCCACCTCCGCGCTCGCGGGGCCCTTGGCCGGCGCCGCCGCGCATGCCGAGACCGCTGTTGCCAGCGTCGCCGGACTGTCGGTGAGTGCCATTGATGTCATGCAGCTTGCAGTGTTCGTCGGCGTGACGGGTGCCGCACTGATATCGGCCATCGTTCTCATCCGCGAAAGAGCCCGCACCTCGGCGGAGAATGTCGAACTCAGGAGCCGCCTCGCCGACATCAACGCGGCGCTCCGCCGTTCCGAGGCGCTGCTCAATCTGCGCGACCAGCGCGTCGTCGTCTGGGCTGCGGAAAACAAGAAGCCCGAGCTCATCGGCACATTGCCCGTCGAAAGCGGCGCTCCCGAGGATAGGGCCGCTTTTCTTGCTTTCGGCCGCTGGCTGATGCCGCGTTCGGCGGCGGCACTCGAACATGCCGTCGCGGGATTGCGCGAAAAGGCCAAACCCTTCGACCTGGTCATCGAATCGCAGGCCGGTGCGCCGCTCGAAGTGCATGGCCGCAAGAGTGCCGCGCATGTGCTCGTGCGTTTCCTCTCGCTCTCGGAGACGCAGCGCAGCCAGGCCAGACTGAAGATCGAGAACCAGCGGCTGGCCGCCGACCACGACACGATGATCGGCCTGCTCGACGCGCTGAACATGCCGGCGTGGCTCCGCGGCGAGGATGGCGGGCTGAAGTGGGTCAACCGCGCCTATGCCGATGCCGTCGAAGCCGAAAATGCCGAAGCCGCGGTTCGGGAGAAGAAAGAGTTCCTCGGCGGCCAGGCGCGCGATGCGATTGCCGCCCAGCACAGGACGCATCCGGTTTTCGAGCAGTCGCTGTCCTCCGTGATCGAAGGCGACCGCCGTGTGTTCGCGGTCACCGATTTCGCCGGCAGCGATGGCTCGGCCGGCCTTGCCTGCGACACCAGTGCCATCGAAGCCGTTCGCGGCGAATACGAACGGACGGTGCGAAGCCACGCCGACACGCTCGACCAGCTCAACACGGCGGTCGCCATTTTCGACACCGACGAGAAGCTGCGGTTCTTCAACCAGGCCTTCCAGAAGCTTTGGGGCCTGGAGGCAGGCTTCCTGCACAGCGCTCCAGACAATGCCTTGCTGCTCGACCGGCTGCGCAGCGAAGGCAAGATCGCCGAACAGCCTGAATGGCGCCGCTGGAAGGAAGGCCTGCTCGGTGCCTATCGCGCTGTGGAATCCCAGGAACATTGGTGGCATCTGCCGGATGGCAAGACCATCCGCGTCGTCGCCAATCCGCAGCCCAAGGGCGGCGTCACCTGGGTGTTCGAGAACCTGACCGAGAAGATGGACCTCGAGAGCCGCTACCAGACAGCGGTGCGGGTCCAGGGCGAGACGCTCGACAATCTTGCCGAAGGCGTAGCGGTGTTCGGACCCGACGGCAGGCTCCGGCTGTCGAATCCTGCCTTTGCCACGCTCTGGGGATTGAGCGGCGAAGCGGCCAAGCCCAGCGTCCATGTTTCCACCATCCGCGACCTTTGCGACCGGCAGGCGGCGGACAGCCCCTGGCCCGGCTTTGTTGCCGCCGTCACCGGCTTCGACGACGAGCGCCGCGACCGCCACGGACAGACCGAGCTCAACAACGGCAACGTGTTGAGTTACGCCATGATCCCGCTGCCCAACGGGCAGGTGATGATGACCTTCGTCGACGTCACCGACAGCGTCCATGTCGAGCGGGCGCTGAAGGACAAGAACGAGGCGCTGCAAAAATCCGACCAGCTCAAGAACGAATTCGTCCAGCATGTTTCCTATGAACTGCGCTCGCCGCTGACCAACATCATCGGCTTCACCGAACTCCTGTCACAGCCCACGACCGGTCCGCTGACGCAGAAGCAGCGGGAATATGTCGAGCATGTCAGCTCCTCCTCCGCGGTCCTGCTCACCATCGTCAACGACATACTCGACCTGGCGACGGTGGACGCCGGCATCATGCAGCTCGATATTTCCGAGGTGCAGGTCGATCGCACCATCGCCGCTGCGGCCGAACTGGTGGCCGACCGGCTGGAAGAGCATTCGATCAGGCTCGAGGTTGAAGCAGCCTCGGCGCCGAAGACGTTTCACGGCGATGAGGTCCGCGTCCGCCAGATCCTCTACAATCTGCTCAGCAACGCCGCCAATTACGCCCCGGAAGCCAGCACCATCCGGCTCACTTGCCGCCATCTGGCGGACGGGGTGGAATTCTCGGTCCATGACGACGGTCCCGGTATGCCGCCCGATGTGCTCGATTCGGTGTTCCGCCGTTTCGAGCCGCGCGCCAATGGCGGCCGCCGGCGCGGCGCCGGCCTCGGCCTGTCGATCGTCAAGAGCTTCGTCGAGCTGCATGGCGGCAGCGTTCGCATCGAAACCGGCAAGGACAAGGGCACGACCGTCATCTGCACCTTTCCAGACATGCCGGGCATCCGTGCCGCGGCCGAGTAGCGCGTTCGATGACCGGACTGGTGCTGGAGCGATTACTCGCCGACGAGACCCAGACAGCGCGGCTGGGCGAAGATCTGGCGCTGTCGCTGCGCCCAGGCGACGTGCTTGCCCTGAAGGGCGATCTGGGCGCCGGCAAGTCGACGCTGGCGCGGGCCTTGATCAGGACCTTGGCCGACGATGCCGGCCTCGACGTTCCGAGCCCGACCTTCACGCTGGTGCAGAGCTACGACACCCGCATTCCGGTGCATCATTTCGATCTCTACCGCCTGTCCTCGGCCGACGAGATCGATGAGCTTGGTTTCGACGAAGCCTTGGCGCAAGGTGCTGCTTTGGTCGAATGGCCGGAGCGGGCGGAAGCCCATCTGCCGAAAACCACGGTCCTGATCGAGCTCGTCCAGCATGGCAACGGCCGGCTGGCACGATTGTCGGGGCAGGGACCTGCCTTCGATCGGGCCGCAAGGTCGCTGGCCATGCGCGACTTTCTCGTGAGCGCCGGCTGGGCGCAAGCGCAGCGCCGCCATTTCATTGGCGATGCTTCTGCCCGCTCTTACGAGATCGTTTCGCTGCCGGGCCAAAAGCCGCAAGTGCTGATGAACTCGCCACGGCTGGTGCTCGGCCCGCCGGTCCGCGACGGCAAGCCCTATGCCGAGATCGCCCACACCGCCCAGTCGGTTTCCGCTTTCGTCGCCATCGACCGCGCCTTAAGGGCAGGCGGCGTCAGCGTTCCGGAAATCCATGCCGAGGACCAGGAGCAGGGATTCCTGCTACTCGAGCATCTTGGCTCGGAAGGGTTCCTCGGCAGCGATGGCCAGCCGCTGCCCGAGCGCTGCGCGGCGGCGGCCGAGCTGCTGGCCATGATGCATGGCAGGACCTGGCCGCAGCGCCTGGAAACAGGGCATGGCGGCTTCCACGATGTCCCGCCTTTCGACCGCGAGGCCATGATGATCGAGGCCGATCTGCTGGTCGACTGGTACGTGCCGGCAATAACGGGCAGCCCGGCAAGCGGTGCCTTGCGCGCCGGCTACCACAAGCAATGGGGCGCGCTCCTCGACCGGCTGCACGGCCGCGAATATACGCTGATGCTGCGCGACTTCCATTCGCCCAACATCATCTGGCGCGGCGACCGTTCAGGGCATGATCGGCTGGGCATCGTCGATTTCCAGGATGCGCTGATCGGCCCGTCCGCCTATGACGTCGCCTCGCTGGCCATGGACGCGCGTGTTACGATGTCGCCCGAGATCGAGAGAAAGACGCTGGATGCCTATGTCGCGGCGCGCCACGCAGCCGGTGCTTTCGACGAGGCAAGCTTCCTGGAATCCTACGCCATCATGGCGGCGCAACGAAATTCCAAGATCCTCGGCATCTTCGTCCGCCTCGAAAAGCGCGACGGCAAGCCCTATTATCTAAAACACCTGCCGCGCATTCGCGATTATCTGCGCCGGGCCTTGTCTCATCCGGCGCTGGCAAGCCTGCGCGAGTTCTACGACGCCCACGGTTTGCTGGAGGAGCGAGCGCTGTGACAGCAGGACCGGACACCGCCATCGTACTTGCCGCCGGCCTTGGCAAACGCATGCGGCCGATTACCGACACCATTCCCAAGCCGCTGGTCAGGATTGCCGGCAAGACGTTGCTCGACTGGAGCCTCGACAGCCTGGCTGCCGCCGGTGTCGCGAAGGCCGTGGTCAACGTCCACTATTTTCCCGAACAGATCCTCGCCCATGTCGCCGCGCGCCGCGCGCCAAAAATCGTCATTTCCGATGAGAGCGAACAACTGCTCGATTCCGCCGGCGGCATCGTCAAGGCGCTGCCGGAACTGGGCGAGCGACCCTTCTACATCCTCAATGCCGACACCTTCTGGATCGATGACGGTCCTCTCAATCTCCAGCGCCTCGCCCTTGCATGG
>NZ_RZRA01000413.1:0-4773 GCF_003998945.1 Mesorhizobium sp. M7A.F.Ca.CA.003.01.2.1
CCTGGCCGATCCCCTGCGCCGTGCCATAGTCGCCACGCATGAACTCGCGGCCCTCGCGCACATCGAGCGCCAGCCGCAGGATCGGGTTGTCGCGCGCCTGCCGGTGGATTTCGGTGAGCAGAAAATCCGGCTCGTGGTCGGTGAAGAAGCCGCCGCCCGAGATCGGCGGCAACTGGCCGGGGTCGCCAAGCACCAGGATCGGCGTGCCGAAACTCATCAGGTCGCGGCCGAGTTGCTCGTCGACCATCGAACATTCGTCGATGACGACCAGCTTGGCCCGCGAGATCGGGCTCTGCCGGTTGAGCGAAAAAGTCGGCGACATCGACGTCTTGCCGGTGATTTCGTCCGACACCGATTCCTCGCCTTTCGGCCGGTAGATCAGCGAATGGATGGTACGCGCATTGACCGCGCCCTTGGAGCGCAGCACCTGCGCGGCCTTGCCGGTGAAGGCGGCGAACTGCACCTGGCCGTCGACATGCTCGGCGAAATAGCGCGCCAGCGTCGTCTTGCCGGTGCCGGCATAGCCGAACAGCCGGAACAGCTGCGGCTGGCCGATCTTCAGCCAGCGGGCGACCGCTTGCAGCGCCTCGTCCTGTTGGGGAGAGAATTCCATCAGCGCGAGAGACCGGATTCGCAAGGGAAAGACAAGACAGCCGCCATCATCATCGATGCGCCGGGACGCTTAAGTGCCGCCGACGGGTCAGGCTATCAGGCACAGACAAGAACGTAAAGGGAACAATCGACCACGTCGGCTGGAAGCGAAATTCAGGCAATGGCCATGGCGGCCCGCGGGTCGCGGTCGTCGGGTGGTAGCGGAACGGGAGCGTATCCGGCATAGCTGACGCTCAACCGTGCCTGCCCGTTCGAACAGGACCGGAGTGCATCCTCCAGCTTGGACATATTTCTAAGCGGCACTGTCGCGTTGACGACGACGACCACGCCGCGGATTTCCCGACTCAGGATCTGGCCACGGCGGCTTTGCAGTTCGGCGATGACGTTGCCGACATGGGTTGCTGAAGTCATTACTTCGACCTTCATGATCGGCTCGAGCAACTGCACGCCGAGGCGTGGCGCGGCTTCGCGAAAGCAGGCGCGGCCGGCGATCTCGAAAGCCAGAGCCGAGGAATCGGTATCGTGAAAAGCGCCATCCATCAGCACCGCCTTGACGCCGATCATCGGGAAGCCCGCAAATGGACCTGAGGACAATATGCTGCGCAGCCCCTTTTCGACGCCCGCAATGTATTCGCCATGAAGCGCACCACCGACGATCCTGGACTCGAACACGGAGTCCGCGCTGTCCGCGTTCGGCTCGAACATGATCTTGACGCGGGCGAACTGACCGGTGCCGCCGGACTGCCTCTTGTGCGTGAAGTCCTGCTTGTGCGTACGGGTGATCGTCTCGCGATAGGCCACTTGTGGAGAACCAATATTCACATCGACCTGGGACTCGCGACGCAGGTGGTCAATGATGATGTCGAGGTGGAGTTCGTCCATGAAGGCGATAATGGTCTGGCCCGATTCCTCGTCTTGCATGACGCGGAAGAAAGCATCCTCGTCCGCCAGCTTCGCCAAGGCGATACGCAGCCGCTCCTGATCGGCCTTCGATTTCGGCTCGATCGCGATTTGCAGCAAAGGCCAGGGCGCGGCAGGCTTTTCCATCATGGGGATATGGTCGCTGGTGGCCCCAATATTTGCAACTGAGTGCAGGAGCGAAATCCGGACTGAGATAACGGAAGACTAAACTGATCTTTTTGGCCTGGCTGCTCGCAGCCTGCTGTCAGGGTCCAGGATCGTTCTCCAGCAGGATCGGCTTGCCGTGCGGGGTGGCATGTGCCGCGCGCTCCCAGGCCTCAGCCATCGCGTCGACATCGGCCTTGGCGGCCAGTCCCTTCGAGGCAAGCAGGCTTTCCAGCGCCGCCAGCCAATGTTCGTAATAATCATGGCCGTCCGCTGCGGCGCCCGGTCTTTTCACTTCGCTCGACAGCGCCTGCGCCCACTCGCTCCACGAAAACAGGCCCTTGTCGTGCAGCGCCACCGTCATGGCGAAGGCCTCGGCCTGCCACGGCTCGGCGAACACCGGCTCGTCGAAACCTGGCGGCAGTTCTTCACGCCGGCTCAAGATAGCTCTCCCAGGCGTCTATCGACACGCGTAGCGTCGGGTCGGCCCCCTCGCCCCAGATCTCCGATCCTTCGAAAACCACGGTGTAGACCCATTGCGGATTTTCGCCGTGTCCATGCGCGTTGCTGTCGGGAAAAACAAAACCGTCGTGCACCGCCTCGATCACGCCGTGCTTGCCGCGTGCGTAGCGCGGCAGCCGCGTGTGGCCGGTCGGGTTGAAGTTTTTGGTCCGCACGGCGTCGCCCGCCTTGAACCGCGCCGCTTGCGCCACCGGCCGGTCGCAAGGGCTGCCCTTGGCCAACACCGCGGGCACGTTTTCCGCCTTCAGCACCCTCTTGGGAGTCGCTGCTGGATCGACTGCCTTGCCCGCTTCGAGATCGCGCTGGCTGACGAAGCCATGGCGCTTTAACAGCACCTCCAGCGCCTTGATCCATATCTCGTAGTAGCTCGATGAATAGTAGACAGCCGGATGCAGCGATTCCCGTGCATGCCGGCTCTCGTCGATGTTCCAGGCGCCCATGGCGCCGGCAGTCAGCGTCACGCCGAGCGCCCGCCTTTCCCAGGCGGCATGGAAGTAAGGTTCGTCCTTTTCCGGCGCGACCGGGCCGAAACCCATCTGTCCGCCGAGATCCTGCGGCCCGTTCATGCCGGCTGTTCCGCCAGGCCGGTGCCGATCATCGCATCGCGGCTCACCAGCTCCGCCAGCCGCTCCTCGCTCCAGCCCTCGGTACCCTCGGGCCGCATCGGCACGACGAGATAGCGCAGCTCGGCAGTGGAATCCCAGACGCGGATTTTCTTGTCCGCCGGCAGCGTCAGCCCGAACTCTTCCAGCACGCCGCGCGGATCGATCACCGCGCGCGAACGATAGGGCGGCGCCTTGTACCAGACCGGCGGCAGGCCAAGCACCGACCACGGATAGCAGGAGCACAGTGTGCAGACGACGAGATTATGGGTATCCTGCGTGTTGAACACCGCCTGCATGTGCTCGCCCTGGCGGCCGGTATAGCTCAGCGATGCGATCGCCGCCGTCGCGTCGCGCTTCAGCCAATCGGCAAAGGCAGGATCGCTCCAGGCCTTGGCCACCACCCTGGCGCCGTTGCGCGGCCCGATCTTCGTCTCGTAGGTGTCGACGATGACGTCGATCGCGGCCGGATCGATCAGACCCTTCTGGGCGAGGATCGTCTCCAGCGCACGCACGCGGGCGGCAAACGGATCAAGTTCGTTATCGTGATGATGATCGTGGGACATGGCGACAAATTACGGTTCCGGTGGTGCCACCGCAAGCGCAACGCCTTGGGCCAGCGGCACATGCACTGGCCCTGTCACATCATTCGGCGGCCGCCCGCTGCGGTTCGGGCTGCATGTCTTCCCTCGCCTTGAACAGCGAGAGCTGGTCGACAGTTTCGACCGGACCCGGCTCGCCCTTGCGCTTCGACCAAAGCCCGACCAGCCAGCCCGAGAAATTCTCCATGTAGACATAGATCACCGGCGTCACGAACAGGGTCAGTGCCTGCGAGGCAAGCAGGCCGCCGACAACGGCAACGCCCAGCGGCTGGCGCAGTTCGGCGCTGGCGCCGGTGCCGAGCGCAATCGGGAACGTGCCCATGAGTGCCGCCAGCGTCGTCATCATGATCGGCCTGAAGCGCATCAGGCAGGCCTTGTGGATCGACTCGGTCGCCGACATGCCTTCTCGTCGCAACTCAAGCGCGACATCGACCATCATGATGCCGTTCTTCTTGACGATGCCGATCAGCATCAGGATGCCGATCACCGCGATGACCGACAGATCCATGCCGGCGAAGCGCAGCGCAACGACCGCTCCCAGTACGGCCGATGGCAGGCCGGTGAGGATGGTCAGCGGGTGGATGAAGCTTTCGTAGAGGATGCCGAGCACGATGTAGATGGTCAGGATTGCGCCGCCGACCAGAAAACCCTGGTTGGCCAGCGAATCCTGGAAGGTCTTGGCCGTGCCGGCAAAGGTCGTCGAGATCACCGTCGGCATGCCGATCTGCTCTTTCAGCGCATTGATGCGCGTCACGCTGTCGCCCAGCGCCACGCCCTGCGGCAGATTGTAGGAGATGGTCACGGCTGGAAGCTGGCCGAGCTGGTTGACGGTCAGGGCGCCGGCCGTGCGATCGACGCGGGCGAAGGCGCCGAGCGGAACAAGACTGCCGCTCGCCGTCCTCATCTGGATGGCCAGCATCCGCTCGGGCGACCACTCGATCTTGGGATCGAGCTCGGTGATGACTTCATAGCTGTCGGCCGAACCGAAGATGGTCGAAACCTGGTCGGTGCCGAACCCGCCATAGAGGGCGGAGCGCAACGTGTCGGTATCGATACCGAGTTGGGCGGCCTTGTCGCGATCCACCACCAGCGTCGCCTGCAGCGCATTGTTCTGCAGGTCGCTGGTGACGTCGGTGAAGTTCGCATGGTCGGCCGCCATCGCGTCGTTCAGTTTCTGCGCCCAAATATCGGTGAGGCCGGTATCAAGGCCCTGAACCACGAGCTGGTAGGCGCTTGCGGACGACCGCGAGCCCAGCCTCAAATTCTGCACCGGCTGCATGTAGGTCTCGATGCCCGCCACGCGGGCCAGTTGCTTGCGCAGATCCGCAAGCACCTTCTCGATATCGGGGCGCTGGTCCTTGCCCTTGAGC
>NZ_RZRA01000414.1:0-4757 GCF_003998945.1 Mesorhizobium sp. M7A.F.Ca.CA.003.01.2.1
CCCCAAGTCCCCCCAAACCCCTCGGCCCGTCCTACTCCAAGCCGACCGTAAGGTCGGCTTTTTCTTTGCCGCTTGCCGACCGCAAGGTCGGCTTTTTCTTTGCCACTTGGGACCGCAAGGTCGGGTTCGTTGGGCATTCAGCCCGACAAGGCAAGGTTGGCGCTGAGCAGGGTCGCCAGATCGGCTGCCGATCCATCGGCACCGGCGCGCAGCCGGATGGCGAACTCAGCCAAAGGCACCTGCGGCAGGCCAAGCTGGCGCGGCGCCTCGACAATCCCGGAATGGGCAAAGCGAGCCGTTCGCAGCGTCAGTGCGACACCGGCGTTCACGGCTGTGCGCAGGCCGGCCAGACTGGCGCTGCCGGCAGCAATGCGGTAGCGGCGGCCGGCGGCATCGAGTGCGGCAAGTGCCGCTTCGCGAAAAACGCAATATGGATCGAGCAGCGCCAGCGGCAGTTCCTCCTGCCGCGTGGCCAGCCCCTTTTGTGAGCATAGCCATATCATCGGCTCGCGCAGCACGCCGACTTCGTCCGCCGCTGCCGTCTGGCGCATGACGATCGCCAGATCGAGGCCGCCAGACTGCAGCGCCTGCGCCAACTCGGCGGAACGGCCGACCCGCAGTTCGATCCTGACGCGCGGATGGCTGCCGGCGAAAGCACGCAGCAGATCCGGCAGGCCGCTGTCGGCAAAATCCTGCGTCGTGCCGATGGCAACGCGCCCGGCAGCGCGGGCGCCCTTCAGCGCCAGCCAAGCCTCGCGATGGACGGCAAGAATGCGCTTGGCGTGGCCGACGAGATCCTCACCCGCCGGCGTCAAACCACGTCCCCGCCCCTGCGGCGCCAGCAGCGGCTCACCGACGACTTCCTCCAGCCGCTGCATCTGGGCGGCCACCGCCGAGGGCGAACGGCCGATGCTTGCAGCCGCCTGGGCCAGCGAGCCGCTGTCGACGAAAGCAAGGAAGGTTCGGAGCAGATCGGGATCGAGCGTTTCCATACTTCGATACTATCGAAGTATCATTTAAAAACAATTCGATTTTTTTGCCTAAAAGGTGGTGGCATGGTTGTTTCAACGGCGATCGGACGCCGCTCAAGCCAAGGAGAAGAAGAATGCCTATCATCAACATCAGCGTCACCGGCAAACCTGACGCGGCGCTTTCCGCTCGCATCGCAAAGGAGGCCACAGAAATCACCGCGACGCAGCTGCGCAAGGACCCGACGATCACGGCAGTTGCCGTGTCCTATGTCGATCCGCAGCACTGGTTCGCCGGCGGCAAGTCGCTGGCCGAGCACGGCACCAACACGTTCTGGCTTGATATCAAGGTGGTCGACGGCACCAACACCAAGCTTGAGCTGGAGGCCTATCTGAAGGCGATCTTCGCAGCCTTCGGCCGTCTGCTGGGCGGCGTGCACGAGGAGAGCTACGCCTTCGTGCATGAAGTGCCGGCAGCCGCTTACGGCTATGGCGGCAAGACGCAGGAATTTCGTTTCATCAGTGGACGGCTGCAGGCGGCGTGAGAAGCAGCTTCCCGCACCAAGGGAAGCAAAAGCTCCGCATTGACCTTGCTCCCACATCGTCTAGGTTCTGGCCGACACGGCCGCAAAGAGCCGAGATGCTAAAAACGTTGGGAGAGACGCGGCATGATCCTGACACTGGCGCTGCTTGCGGGTCTTGTTCTGGCCTGGCTCCTGATTGGCGTGGCGGAAAAATTCCGCCTCGGCCTACGCTTCACCCAGGCGCTGCTCTATGTCCCGTTCAAGCTTGCCTACCGGATCGGAGACAGCCGCATCAGGATCGCCCGCAAGGCGCAGGCCCCAGTCATCTACGTCATCTCTCATCAATCGCGCTTCGAGCCGGCGCTGATGCTGTCGCTGCTGCCGGAAGACACGCTGCATATTCTCGATGAGGTCTCGGCGCGCTCGCCGTGGCTCGAACCTTGGCGCGAGCTTGGCCGTACCATCGCCTTCAACGCCGAACATGTCTTCGTCAGCCGCCGGCTGGTGCGGGTGCTGAAGGGCAAGGGCCGGCTCGCTGTCTATCTGCCGGATGCAGTCGAGCCCGACGTCAAGACGTTTCGGTTGTTTCGTGCCGTCACCCGCATCGCCATGCAGGCCGATGCCAAGATCGTGCCGATCTTCGTCGGCGGCGCGCGCAGCCTGCCGGTGTCGTTGACGCCTGGGGACAAGGCGCCACGACACTGGTTTCCGCAACTGTCGATCAGCGTGCTGGAGCCGATGACCATCACTGAGTTGGTGGCGCGCAACCCCGAGCAGGCCTCGAACACCAACGCGCTGTTCGACCGTGTCGCCGAGGCGCGGCTCTTCGGCACCAACCTCGATCGTGGCCTGTTCCTGGCCATGCGCGATGCCGCCGACCGCGTCGGCGCTTCGCATATCATCATCGAGGACGTGATCTCCGGCGCGCTGAGCTACCGCAAGCTGTTCATCGGCGCCCGCGTCCTGGGCAGGCGCTTCGAGGCGGTAACGGCTCCGGGCGAGGCAGTCGGCGTGATGCTGCCCAATGCCAATGGCGTCGTGCTGTCGCTCACCGGCCTTCTGTCGGCCGGCCGGGTGGCGGCGATGATCAACTACACGGCCGGGCCGGCGAGCGTCACCGCGGCCGTGCGCACGGCGGTGATAAGGACCGTGATTTCGTCCCGCGCGTTCGTCGAGAAGGCCGACCTTGCCGATATCGTCGCGGCGGTCGAAAAGGGCGGCGCCAGGCTTCTCTGGCTCGAGGATGTGCGGGAGAGCGTCACCGCGCTGGACAAGCTTGCCGCCGCCTTGCTGTGGCGCTGGCCGCTGCAGCGACAGGACGCGGCCAAGCCGGCGGTGATCCTGTTCACCTCGGGCTCGGAAGGCACGCCGAAGGCAGTCGTGCTGTCGCACAAGAACCTTTACGCCAACGCCATGCAGGCTGAGGCGCGCATCACCATCTCGCCCGCCGACATCCTGCTCAACGTGCTGCCGGTGTTCCATTCGTTCGGCCTGACGGGCGGCACCATCCTGCCGCTGGTCACCGGGGTAAAACTGTTCCTCTACCCCTCGCCGCTGCACTACAAGATCATCCCCGAGGTTGCGCGCAAGGGGAAACCGACCATTATGTTCGGCACCGACACGTTCCTCGCCAACTATGCGCGTACCGCCAAGGACGGCGATTTTTCCAGCCTGCGCTTCGTCGTTGCCGGCGCCGAGGCGGTGAAGCCGGAAACCCGCCGCGTCTATCGCGAACGCTTCCAGGCCGAGATCATCGAAGGGTTCGGGCTGACAGAGGCGGCGCCGGTGGTTGCCGTCAACACGGCAATCCATGGCCGCGACGGTACCGTCGGGCGGCTGCTGCCGGCCATGCGCATGAAGCTTGAGCCGATCGAAGGCATTTCCGATGCCGGCCAATTGTGGCTCGACGGACCGAACCTGATGATGGGCTATATGACATCGGACCGCCCCGGTGAATTGCAGCCGCTGACGGGCTGGCACGACACCGGCGACATCGTCGCTGTCGACCGCGAAGGCTTCATCACCATTCGCGGCCGCGCCAAGCGCTTCGCCAAGATCGCCGGCGAGATGGTGTCGCTGGGTGCTGTCGAGATGCTGGTGCAGTCGTTGTGGCCGGAAGAACGCCATGCGGCGGTAGCGGTGCCGGACAAGAGGCGCGGCGAGCGCATTGTGCTGGTCACCACCGCCGACGACGCCAATCCCGACGAGTTGCGCAGATTCGGCAAACAAGCGGGCGCCGCCGAACTGATGGTGCCCAACGACATCGTCAAGGTCGAGGAAATCCCGGTGCTGGGTTCGGGCAAGACCGACTATGTCTCGACCCGAAAGCTGGCGATCGACAGGCTGGGGCTCGGCGTCGCGGCCTGAGTCGGATCAAGCACTTCCGCCGACCTTCTAACCTATATCCGAAGGCGGTACCTTCTCGCCCTCCAGCTTGGCGCGTTTCGAATAGGCGCGCACACTGAACGGCAGGAAGATCAGGTAGCCGGCAACCGAAGCGGTCAGCGTGTACCAGGGGTAGGTCATCAGCAGCAGTACGTAGAGCACGACACCCAGGATGATCGGCAACACCCTGTCGCCCGGGATTTTCAGGCTCTTGCCGGAATAGACCGGCAGCCGGCTGACCAGCAGGAAGGCGACCAGTATGGTAAAGCCGGTGGCGACGAAGGCCGCTGGACGACTGGGCTCCAGCCCTGTGCGCAGGAAATAGAGATAGAGCGGCAGCATCACCAGCACAGCACCAGCCGGCGCCGGCACGCCGACGAAATATTCGGACTGCCATATCGGGCGGTCGGCCTTCTCGTCGTCGAGCACGTTGAAGCGGGCGAGCCTTAGCCCGCAGGCGATGGCGAACAGCAAGGCCGCAATCCAGCCCGGCGAGCCGGCACGGTCGAGCAGGAAGGCATAAAGCACCAAAGCCGGGGCGACGCCGAAATTGACGATGTCGGCCAGCGAATCCATCTGGGCGCCGAATTTGGAGGTTGCCTTCAGCATCCGCGCCAAGCGGCCATCAATGCCGTCGAGGAAAGCGGCCAGCAGCACCATCACCACGGCCGGCTCGAAGCGGCCTTCGAAGCCGAAGCGGATGCCCGACAGACCGGCGCAGATGGCAAGCACGGTGACGAGGTTGGGCAGCACCATGCGCATCGGGATCTCGCGGATGCGCGGACCGCCGCTGGCATGGGCCTCGAACTTCTTATACTGCGTGCCCACGGCTCAGGAAATCCGCACGAGGGGTGTGCCGGCGACACCGCCGAATTCGGCC
>NZ_RZRA01000415.1:0-4745 GCF_003998945.1 Mesorhizobium sp. M7A.F.Ca.CA.003.01.2.1
GCGTCGACCTGTCGGAAAACGGCCAGGCGATGGACGCCATCCGCCAGGTCGGGCCGGGCAGCCATTATCTCGGCTGCGACCACACCCAGGCCAATTTCCAGACCGCCTTCTACCGCTCCAACATCGCCGACAACAATTCCTACGAGCAGTGGCTGGCCGAAGGCGAGAAGACAGCGCCGCAGCGCGCCAACGAACTCGCGCGCCGCTGGCTGGAAAGCTATGAGGCGCCGCATCTCGATCCGAGCATCGACGAAGCGTTGAAGGACTTCATCGCCAAGAAGAAGGGGTCGATGCCCGACGCCTTCACTTGAAAGGAGCCCGAGTCAGGCGGGGCTAAAGTCGCCAACATCATCCACAAGGAAGTCTGGCGGAGCGCGTTCTCCGATCCGGACAAGAAGGGATGATTACGCCCGCCGGCAGCGTTGACCGCATTGCTGCGGCGCTTCTCGCCAACGGCCTTGTTCTTCGCGGCGGCTTCAATTTTACGCCAAGCGATGCGCCGCCAACGGGATCATCGGGTGCGCCGGCAGCGGCCGTCCTGCTGGTGGGGCAGGCGGGCGCGGCACCCTGGCCGCATTTCCTGCGTTGGTGGGAGCAACAGCCACAGGCAATCGCCAATCCGCTCGACACATGGTCGCGCGAAGTGATCGGCGCCGTGGCGCAGGATTTTGGCGCACGGGCGATTTCTCCGTCGGACAAGCCCTATCTGCCGTTCCAGCAATGGGCGATGCGGGCGGAGGGGCTGAAACCGTCGCCGCTCGGCATCCTCATGCATCCGCGCTACGGGCTATGGCATGCCTACCGCGGTGTGCTGCTGTTTGACGACGAAATTCCAGTTCAAGTTGCCGAGGCAGCGCCCCACCTTTGCGATAGCTGCGCCGAGAAACCCTGCCTGAAATCCTGCCCGGTCGACGCCTATTCCGTGCAAGGATTCGCTTATCAATCCTGCCTGGCGCATGTGGGGGGAGCGAATGGCGAACCCTGCCGCAGCGGCGGTTGCCTCGATCGCAATGCGTGCCCCTATGGCACGGGGTATCGCTATCCGCCGGAGGTCCAGGCCTTTCACATGGCGAGCTTCGCACGGGCCACCAGCTGATCCGTTCCCATTGCATGGTGCTCGTTGGCTTCGATGAGCATCTTGACGGCAGCTAGAAGCAGGCCTATTCATCAAGTCATCTGATGACTTATGAATAGGCCTATGCAACCCGCCACCAGAACCAATCTCACCGACAGCGCCACCAGCAGCCTGCGTGCGGAGATCGTCAGCGGCCGCTGGGGCGTCGGCGAGCGCATTCCCAATGAGGCAGCCCTGACCGACCTTCTGTCGGTCAGCCGCGGCACGGTGCGCGAGGCGGTGCGGGTGCTGGTCTCGCAAGGATTGCTGGATACGCGCCAGGGCTCGGGCACATATGTGCGCTCTACCGTCGATGCCTCTGCCGCGCTCGACCGGGTCAAGCGCACCGGCCTGCGCGATCAGTGGGAGGCGCGGGCGGCGCTCGACCTGGAGGCGGCACGGCTCGCCGCCATGCGCCACACGCCAGCCGATCTTGAGACGATGCGGCAACTGCTTGCCGAACGCGGCACCGTCGCGGACGGCGGAAGCGATGCCTTCATCCGGCGCGATCTCGCTTTCCACAAATCGGTTGTCGCGGCGTCCGGCAACAAAGCGATGATGGAGCTCTACGACTTCTTCACCGCCGCCATCACCGAGACCATCCATGCCACCATCGACGGCGATCTGCCCGAACCGGACCACCAGGCGCATGCGGCTATCGTCGACGCCATTGCCGCGAGCAATCCCGAGCGCGCCGTTGCCGCCGTTCGCGCCTTCATGGCGCCGGTGCTTGCCCAACTTGAAAGACTGCTTTCGCAATGAACCAGAGTTTTCGTCAGCCTGACCCGACGGCGCAATCCGCCGCCATCGAGGGTCTGGAACTCATCGATGCCGAGGCCGACAGCCTGCCCGCGCCGCAGCCGCCTGAACTGCGCAGCCGTGCGGCGCGCATCGTGCTTGGCGCGAGCCTTGTGCTGATCGCCTTCAGCCTGCGGCCGCTGTTTTCCAGCCTGTCGGTACTGCTGCCCGAGGTGATGCAGGCAACCGGACTGTCGACGACGGGCGCCAGCCTGCTGACGACGCTGCCCGTTCTGTGCCTGGGTCTGTTCGCGCCCTTCGCGCCAAGACTTGCCCAGCGCTATGGAGCCGAGCGCACTTTGCTCGGGGCGCTCACCTTGCTGGTGCTGGGAACCGGCCTGCGCTGGTTCGGTACGGTTCCCCTGCTGTTTGTCGCCACCTTCCTTGCCGGCGGCGCCATTGCCATCGGCAATGTGCTGCTGCCGGGCCTGGTGAAGCGAGATTTCGCCGACAAGGCCGCCGTCATGACCGGGCTCTACACCATGGCGCTCTGTGCCGGCTCGGCGGCCGCCGCCGGCTTCACACTGCCGATCGAGCATTTTGTCACCGGTTCGTGGTCCGGGGCACTTGCTGCCTGGGCGGTGCCTACACTGGTCGTGCTTTTGATCTGGATTCCGCAGGCGCTGGGCAGCCGTCGGCAGGTCAGTCATCGGGGCTTTCGCGTCGTTGGTCTCTGGCGCGATCGCCTGGCCTGGCAGGTGACGCTGTTCATGGGCCTGCAGTCGGCACTTGCCTATTGCATCTTCGGTTGGCTGGCGCCGATCTTGCGCGAGCGTGGCTTCGATGCGGCCACCGCCGGCGCCATGGTTTCGGTGTCTGTCATGGCGCAAGTCATCACCTGCCTCGCCGTGCCATCCTTCGCGATGCGGCTGAAAGACCAGCGCGGCATCAATGTGGCGCTCGTTGCCACGGCGGTGATCGCGCTGCTCGGCATTCTGTTCGCACCGACCTCGACCGTGCTGTTCTGGGCGATCCTGCAAGGCATCGGGCAGGGCGGCCTGATCGCGGCTGCCATGAGCCTGATCGTGCTGCGTTCGCCGGATTCGCATGTCGCCGCGCATCTTTCAGGCATGGCGCAAGGCGTCGGCTATGTGTTGGCGGCATTCGGCCCGCTGCTGGTGGGCCTGATCCGCGACTGGACCGGCAGTTTTTCGGGAACGGCGTTCCTGTTCGTCGCGCTCGGGCTTGGCGTAGCCATTATGGGGCTCGGTGCCGGCCGCGCGCTGCATGTCGGTGCGCGGACGGTGCGAGAAGGCTAGCAATAGCGTCACGCAATCCCGCACGAAATTTTGACTGCCATGCTCAGGGAGCGCCTTGCCGTATAGGCTTGCGCGGATATGTATCGCGCATCTGTCGAACGGAGCGAGCGATGACGAAACACGACCTTCAGATCAAGACCAGGGATGGTGTTGCCAATGCCGGGCTTTTCCGCTCGGCAAACGCATCTCCTGCCAAGGCCGGCGTCATTCTCTATCAGGACGCCTTTGGTCCGCGGCCGGCGCTCGACAGTATGGCCGAGCGACTGGCGAATGAAGGCTATGCGGTGCTGGTGCCCGACCTGTTCTACCGCAATGCACCCTACGGGCCGTTCGACGCCAAGACCGCCTTCGCCGAGGAAAAGACCAAAATCCCGCTGATGGCGCTGGTCACCGGCACGACGCAGGACATGACCATCAGCGACAGCGGTGCGTTCCTCGATGCGCTTGCGGCAGAAGGCATTACCGGGCCGATCGGCACCATCGGCTATTGCATGGGCGGCGGTCGATCATTGAATGCGGCTGCAACCTATCCCGAACGGATAAAAGCGGCCGCAAGCTTCCATGGCGGCAATCTCGCCAGCGACGCCGCCGACAGCCCGCATCGCAAGGCAGCCTCGACCAAGGCGCGCGTCTATGTCGGCACATCCGGCGTCGACAGGAGTTTCCCGCCGGAACAGTCGGCGCGGCTGGCCGAGGCGCTCAGGGTTGCGGAAGTAGATCATGTCATCGAGAACTATGCCGGCATGGCGCATGGCTGGTGCGTGCCCGATCACAGCGTTTTCAATGCCGCGGGCGCCGAACGCCACTGGAAGCGCTTGACGACGTTGTTCGCAGAGACGCTGATCTGAGCCTTTGCCTGGCTGTTCTTGCCTGTTGGCTGTCCGCCCCGTTCGCGGTATCAGGCAGCACAAATGCGCTGCGCCGGATGAGTGGGCCGAGCGGGAACGAACAGCCTGATGCAATCCTATGATGTCGTGATCATCGGCGCGGGTGCCGCCGGAATGATGTGCGCCGTGGAGGCGGCCAAGCGCGGCCGTTCTGTACTGATCCTCGATCATGCGGCGGCGCCTGGCGAGAAGATCCGCATCTCCGGCGGGGGCCGGTGCAATTTCACCAACATCCATGCCAGCCCGAAGAATTTTCTGTCGGGCAATCCGCATTTCTGCATTTCGGCGCTCAGCCGCTATACGCAACGCGATTTCATCGCCCTCGTCGAACGCCACCGCATCGCCTATCACGAAAAGACGCTTGGGCAGTTGTTCTGCGACGGCTCCGCACGCCAGATCATCGACATGCTGGTCTCGGAAATGCAGGACAAGGGCGCCGAACTGGTGCTGTCGACCAGCGTTGAGGATGTCCGCAAAACCGTGGAGGGGTTTGTGCTCACTCTCTCCACGGGCACGATTAGGTGCCAGTCTCTGGTCGTGGCCTGCGGCGGCAAGTCGATCCCCAAGATGGGGGCGACCGGTTTCGGCTACGAGCTTGCCGGACAGTTTGGGCTTGCCATCGTCGAAACGCGGCCGGCGCTGGTGCCGCTGACCTTCGACGCAAACACGCTCGAACGGCTGGCGCCG
>NZ_RZRA01000416.1:0-4741 GCF_003998945.1 Mesorhizobium sp. M7A.F.Ca.CA.003.01.2.1
CTCCAAACGCATACTTGACGTCAGCCGGGGTCTTCCAATCAGCATTCCCGACAGCCACATACCAAGCCGTCAAAGGAGCTTCGGCCTGATTGTGTTTTGCCCAAAAATCCTTCAGCGCCTTCTTGGCAATTATCTGCATGACCTGATATAGCAAATTCCCAAATTGGGAACAAGAGGATTTTCCCAAATTGGGAAAGGCAAGTGAGGTTCTCCAGGCACTTGTCAGGAAACGGGTGGCGGGGCCGGCTTGTGGTGGCTTCAATGCGGTCATGTTCATCACCCTGGCCAAGAATCTGAAGTCCGCGCCGCTGCAAATCACCGACGATCCGCGCTGGGCGCGCATCGTCGCGCGCGACAAATCCGCTGACGGCGCATTCTGGTATTCGGTGGCGACGACGGGCGTCTATTGCCGGCCTTCCTGTCCGTCTCGGCGCGCCAATCCGAAAAATGTGCAGTTGCACGACACGCTGGACCAGGCCAGGGCGACCGGTTTTCGCCCGTGCCGGCGCTGCGATCCACATGGCCCGTCGCTCGAGGCCGGCAACGCGGCGATGGTCGCCGCTGCCTGCCGCAGGATCGAGCAGAGCGAGGAAGAACCCTCGCTCGCTGAATTGGCTGATGCCGCCGGCCGCAGCGCCGGTTATTTCAACCGCATCTTCAAGGCGGTCACCGGATTGACGCCGAAGGACTATGCCGCCGCACACCGCGCCGCCAGGGTCCGCCAGGGCCTGGAAGACGGCACCAGCGTGACGGCTGCGATCTACGATGCCGGTTTCAATTCGAGCGGGCGTTTCTATGAGAAATCCATTGGTATGCTCGGCATGACGCCGACGCGCTATCGCGCCGGCGGCTCCCATGAAGAGATCCGCTTCGCCGTTGGCGAGACCTCGCTCGGCACCATCCTGGTCGCGTCCAGCCAAAAGGGCGTCGCCTCGATCCTGCTCGGCGACGATCCCGACGCGCTGGTGCGCGACCTGCAGGACCGTTTCCCCAGGGCACGGCTGATCGGTGGCGACCGCGACTACGAGGCGCTGGTCGCCCGCGTCGTCGGTTTCGTCGAGGCTCCGGCGCTCGGCCTCGACCTGCCGCTCGACGTCCGCGGCACGGCGTTCCAGCAGCGCGTCTGGCAGGCCTTGCGCGCCATCCCCGCCGGCCAAACGGTTTCCTATGCCGAGATCGCGCATCGCATAGGCGCACCTAAGGCGGCCCGCGCCATCGCCGCCGCCTGCGCCGCCAACAATCTTGCCGTCGCCATTCCCTGCCACCGCGTCATCCGCAAGGACGGCGCACTTTCCGGCTACGCCTGGGGCGCGGAGCGCAAGCGCGCGCTGCTCGACCGCGAGGCAGCGTCCGACAATGCCAACCGGTCGGTACGGGCCTGACGAGGACCGGCAATGCGCGCGATGGCAAGGTCTCCCACCACCGATGCGAACATCCAGACCCAAGCTGCCGGCAGCCGCCGCGCCCCTGACGCGAAATCATGGGTGATGACCGCCATCGGCCAGATGGTCGATGATGGCAAAGCCGAATGGAGCCGCACCGCAACCGGCGAGGTTGAGTTGCGCCTGTCATCAGGCGAAGTGTTCGTGCTGGGCGAAATTTCCGTCACCCGTGTCGCATGACGTCCTCAGGCGAAGTGCCAATGATCCAAATCAGCGCTCTACGGCGCCGTAGAGCACCTGCCTTGGAGATTCGAATTTGAAAGCAAGCATCGGAGTGAGCGCCAATCAGCACGTGGCTAGGGTTCAGGCACAGACAAAGGAGTGAAGGCAATGAACCTCGTACAAACCAATATTCCGGCGACGGTCACCAAGCTCGCCGCCCTCGATATCATAACCTACGCCATCGGCGAATCCCCGATCGGTAAAATCCTGGCGGCACGCAGCGCTATCGGCGTCTGCGCCATCCTGATCGGCTCGGACGCCGACACACTGGAGCGGGATCTTGGCCATCGCTTCCCGGGCAAGCTACTGGTCGAAGACGGGGCCACCTTGCGCGACGATCTCGCGGCAATCGCGCGCTTCATCGAAATGCCTGGCGTCGGCCTCGACCTGCCGCTCGACCTGCGCCGCGGCACGCCATTCCAGCAGCGCGTGTGGGAGGCGCTCCGAGGCATCCCGTGCGGCGCCACCATCACCTACGCCGCGCTGGCCCAGCGCCTCGGCCAGCCGGACGGCGCCCGTGCCGTGGCGACGGCCTGTGCGGCCAACGCGATTGCGCTGGGCATTCCCTGCCACCGTGTTGTCCGCGCCGACGGCACGCTGTCGGGCTACCGCTGGGGCGTCGAGCGCAAGCGCGCTCTGATCGACAAGGAGGCTACGATATGAATGCCCATGCCAGGGTTGCCGCATCGGCGGTTGAAGCTGCTCGGACGCGTGTCGCGGGTTACGACTGGCCCGCCCTTGCCGCCGAACTCGACGGTTTCGGCTGCGCGGTGATCGAGAAATTGCTCTCGCCCGAAGAATGCCGGGAGATCGCCGGCCTCTATCCCAAAGAAGAGCATTTCCGCAGCCACATCCATATGGCCAGGCACGGCTTCGGCAAGGGTGAGTACCGCTATTTCCGCTATCCCTTGCCGGACCTGCTCGGCGGCCTGCGCAGCGCGCTCTATCCCAGGCTGGCCGAGGTCGCCAATCGGTGGAACGAGCGGATGGGGCAGGCTATGCGTTATCCCGCGACGCATGCCGCGTTTCTCGATCAGTGTCATGCCGCCGGCCAGACGCGGCCGACGCCGCTGCTGCTGCAATATGTGCCTGGCGACTTCAACTGCCTGCACCAGGATCTCTATGGCGACCTCGCCTTTCCGCTGCAGGTGGCGATCCTGCTCTCCGAGCCGGGCCAGGATTTCACCGGCGGTGAGTTCGCGCTGACCGAGCAGCGGCCGCGCATGCAGAGCCGGGTCGAGGTGGTGCCGCTGCGCCAGGGCGACGCCGTTGTCTTTGCCGTCCACAACCGGCCGGTGCAGGGCACCAAAGGCAATTACCGCGTCAACCTGCGTCATGGCGTCAGCCGGCTGCGCTCAGGCATGCGCCACACGGTCGGGATTATTTTTCACGATGCGAAGTGAGCAGGGAGAAGATGGAGGTCCCCCTCACCCCGCCGGTGCATAGCGACTGACCACCATGCCACAGTCATAGGTCTTCGAGCCGAGCAGCCGCAGGTTTCTAAAACCGCCCTGATCAAAAATCCGGCGGCCCGCACCCAGCACCGCCGGGTTGATGAAAAGCTGAAACTCGTCGACCAGCCCGGCCGCAATCAGCGCCGACGCGAAACCGGCGCCGCCGAACACGGCCATGTCGCCGCCCTCGCCCGCTTTCAGCGCATTGACTTCGCGCGGCAGGTCGCCGCTGGCCACGCTCGTGCGCTCCCAGGCCGGCTCCCCGGCCGATTGCTTGAGCTTATCACTGAGCACCACCTTGCGGGCGTCGACGATGCGTTGCGCAAAGGCGTAGAACGGATCGTGCGGAAACTTCTTGGCGGCATTGCCCCAATGGGTGAGATAGCCCTCCTGCGCCATCTTGCGGCTGAGCAGGATGGTATCGACGCCTGTGAAGACAGCGTTGAAGTCCTGCTTCAGCTCATCGTCCCAGGCGCTCTCGTCACCCCACTCCCAGAGCTGCCAGGAATGGTCCTCGGTGGCGCCGACAAAGCCGTCGACCGACATCTGCATCTGCAGGACCAGCTTTTTCACCGTCATTCTCCTCACGGCTATCGCAAAACAGTTTACATTTGGAACTGTTGACGCAAGGCCAAAACGATGTCAATAGTAAAGTGATTTAGAAATGGAACCATAGATGGCGACGCGCGAAAAATCCGACTGCCCGATCAACCTGTCGCTCGAACTCATCGGCGACCGCTGGACGCTGCTCATCATCCGCGACATGGTCTTCGCCGGGAAAAAGCACTTTCGCGAATTCCTGCAATCCGACGAAGGCATCTCCTCGCGCACGCTGGCCGAGCGACTGCAAACGCTTCAGGACGAAGGCATCCTCACCAGAAGCGACGACCCGACGCATGGCTTGAGAACGGTCTACCGGCTGACCGAAGCAGGCATCGACCTATTGCCGGTGCTGGCGACGCTCGGCGCCTGGGGCAGCAGGCACCGCAAGGCCGACGAGAGATTGGCCAGGATTGCCAACCAGTTGGCGGCAGGCGGCGAAGCAGCGCTGGAAAAGATGAAAGCGGCGCTGCGAACGGAGCATAGTGTCTAGGCGGTTGCGTTCAAGCCGAACCGGCATGGCTGTTGCCGCACCCAATCGCTCTTCGCTTGACAACCATCCATCTTTGTTCTTTATTTGTTCTATTCTATCAGCAACTGCGGATGTGCGGTCGATGGAAACGACAGCCACCATCCTGCATGCCGATCTCGACGCTTTCTACGCCTCTGTCGAGCAGTTGCTCGATCCGCCGCTGCGCGGCAAGCCGATCGCGGTGGGCGGCGGCGTCGTGCTCGCCGCTTCCTATGAGGCGCGCGCCTTCGGCGTGCGTGGCGGCATGCCGGGGCGCAAGGCGCGCGAACTCTGCCCGCATTTGATCTTCGTCGGCGGCAATTTCAGCCATTACCAGCGGCTGGGCGATGCGGCGATCAAGGTGCTCGACGATTTTACGCCTGTGGTCGAGCGCATTTCCATCGACGAGGCGTTTGCCGACGTCGCCGGCTGCACGCATCTGTTCGGCTCGCCGCAGGAGATCGCGACAACCATCCGCCGCCGCGTACGGGCCGAACTCGGCCTGCCGATCT
>NZ_RZRA01000417.1:0-4735 GCF_003998945.1 Mesorhizobium sp. M7A.F.Ca.CA.003.01.2.1
AAGCCGATCGGCTGGATCGTCGACGACGCGGTGAAATTCGCCGGGCGCGAGGAGCGCCGGGGCAGCCGCTACGATATCATTCTGTTCGACCCGCCGGCCTATGGCCGTGGCCCCAAGGGCGAGGTCTGGCAATTGTTCGAGGACCTGCCGGATTTGACCGACCTCTGCCGGGCGATCCTGACGCCGAAGCCGCTCGCCGTGGTGCTGACCGCCTACTCGATCCGCGCCTCCTTCTTCGCCATCCACGCCCTGATGCGCGATACCTTTGCCGGTATGGGCGGCAAGGTTGAATCGGGTGAGCTGATCATCCGCGAAAAGTCCGCCGGCCGGGCGCTATCGACCTCATTGTTTTCGCGTTGGGTGGCTGAATGAACGAGCGGCATGCAGGCGCACCCGGCCAGGTGAAGGAGGTCACCAGCCTCGCCAATCCGCTGGTCAAGGACATCAAGGCGCTCGCTCAGAAGAAATTCCGCGACCAGCAGAACGCCTTCATGGCCGAGGGATTGAAGCTGGTCATCGATGCGCTCGATCTCGGCTGGCAGATCAGGACATTGGTTTTCGCCAAGGCCGGGCGCGGCAACGCTGCCGTGGAGAAGGTGGCCGCACGCACGGTTGCGGCAGGCGGCATGGTGCTCGAAGTGTCGGAGAAGGTGCTGGTCGCCATCACCCGTCGCGACAACCCGCAAATGGTGGTCGGCGTCTTTTCGCAAAAATTCCTCGCCCTGAAAGATGTCCGCGCTGACAATGGCGACGTCTGGGTGGCGCTCGACCGGGTGCGCGACCCCGGCAATCTCGGCACCGTCATCCGCACCGTCGATGCCGTCGGCGCCAAAGGCGTCATCCTGGTCGGCGATACCACTGATCCATTCTCCGTGGAGACGGTGCGTGCCACCATGGGTTCGATCTTTGCCGTGCCGGTGGCGAAGGCGACAACCGAGGCTTTCCTCGCCTGGCGAGGCGGGTTTTCAGGCCTCGTCGCCGGAACCCACCTGAAAGGCGCCGTCGACTACCGCTCGGTCGATTTTTCCCGCGGGCCCGTGCTGCTGATGATGGGCAACGAGCAGCAGGGACTGCCCGAAAGCCTGGCTGCGAGTTGCGACAGGCTGCTCAGGATTCCGCAAGCGGGCCGTGCCGATTCGCTCAATCTGGCCGTTGCCACCGGCATCATGCTGTTCGAGATCCGGCGCGGCGCGCTGAAGCTCGAGTCAATCCTGGACCAGCAATGAAGGTTGCCTGCCCGTGAGATCATGGTCTCCCTACGCATTGCTCGTCGTCGCGGCCATCGCGCTCGACCAGTGGATAAAATACCTGGTCGAGGCCGATCTGCCTTTTCAGGAGAAGGTTGATCTGCTGCCCTTCCTGGCGCTGTTTCGCACCTACAATACCGGCATCGCCTTCTCGATGTTCTCGTCCTTCGGCGACACCGGGCTGATCGTCATTTCGCTCGCCGTCGTTGCCTTCGTGCTGTTCCTGGCGACGCGGATCGCGCCGTCCCAGATCCTTGCCCGCACCGGCTTTGCGCTGATCGTCGGCGGCGCGCTCGGCAATCTGATCGACCGCGCCGTCTACGGCCACGTCATCGACTACATCCTGTTCCACACGCCGGTCTGGTCCTTCGCCGTCTTCAACCTTGCCGACGCCTTCATTTCGGTTGGTGCGGCACTGGTCGTCTTCGACGAGCTGTTCGGCTGGCGGCGCGAACCCAAAGCCAGTCCTTCCAAGGATTGACCCCGTGCGGCCATCGCCGCACAGTTCATGTCGTCAAGATCGCGGAGAAAGACATGTCCGAAACCTTCAAAGCCATCCTCGTTTCGCGTGACGCCGAGAAAAAGCAGTCGGTCGCCGTGACCGATCTCACCGAGGCCGACCTGATGGAAGGCGATGTCACCGTCGCGGTCGAGGCAACGACGGTGAACTACAAGGATGGCTTGGCGATCACAGGCAAGGCGCCGGTGATCCGCCGCTGGCCGCTGGTGCCGGGCATCGATTTCGCCGGCACCGTCATTTCGTCCTCGCATCCCGACTGGCGCGCCGGAGACAAGGTCGTGCTGAATGGCTGGGGCGTCGGCGAAACCCATTTCGGTGCCTATGCAGGCCGTGCCCGCGTCAAGGGCGACTGGCTGGTGCCGCTGCCGCAAGGCATCAGCCCGCATGACGCGATGGCCGTCGGCACCGCAGGATATACCGCCATGCTCTGTGTCATGGCACTGGAGCGGCACGGCATCCTGCCCGATCGCGGCCCGGTGGTGGTGACGGGGGCAGCCGGCGGCGTCGGCTCGGTCGCGGTCTCCATCCTGTCCAGCCTCGGCTACCATGTCATTGCTTCCACCGGCCGCAATGCCGAAAGCCCCTTTCTGATGGACCTTGGCGCCGCCGAGGTGATCTCGCGCGAGGAGCTTGCCCAGCCGGCCAAGCCGCTGGCCAAGGAGCGCTGGGCCGGCGGTATTGACGCTGTCGGCAGCCACACGCTGGCCAATGTGCTCTCGATGACCTCCTATGGCGGCGCGGTCGCCGCCTGCGGCCTGGCCGGCGGCATGGACCTGCCGGCCAGCGTCGCGCCCTTCATCCTGCGCGGTGTCTCATTGCTCGGCATCGATTCAGTGATGGCGCCGAAAGCAGTCCGCCTCGAGGCATGGCGCCGCATCGGCACCGACCTCGATCTGCAGAAGCTCGCCAGCCTGTCCAGCACCATCGGGTTCGACGGCATCGTCGATGCCGCGCGCGATATCGTCGAGGGCAAGATCCGCGGCCGCGTCGTCGTGGATATGTGACTCCGCCCAACTGCCGGAAGGGCGGATGCAATCGCCAGATCTGGTGGCAAACCCGCCGCGCCTCGGCAAAAAGCGCTCATCCGCTAAAATTGGAACGATCCGCCGCAATTTTCCATAAGCTCTGTCTGGCAAGAATTTCGCATGATCGCGCAATCCGGCAGCCAACAGGCGGACACTGGCGACGATGTCGATGCGGTGCTCCCGCCGGCGTCGACGCGGCGCTTCGTCGCCGCGCCGCCGCTGGTGCCCGAGCCGGAATTCTCCAGGCGCGAAGGCCTGTCCTTTCTGACATTCGTCGCCATCGTGGTGATGGCCGGGCTGGCGCACCTGACCGGGGCACCGATGTTCATCAGCGTTGCATTGCTCGCAACCGGCCTAGCCGGCCTTGCCATGCATCTGCGCGCCAGGCGGAGCGAACATCGCACCGCCGCCCTTCTTGACGAAACCACGGCCCGCAGCCGCGCCGAGATCGAGACGCTGGCCGACCGCATGTGGGAGATGCAGGAGAGCGATGAGCGCTTTCGTGGCCTGATCGACGCGCTTGGAGATCTCGTCATCCATCGCGACCGCGACGGCTACATCGTCTATGCCAACAAGGTCTTCGCCGATCTCGTCGAGATCGACCAGCGCGATCTTGCCGGCAAGACCCTGGCGGAACTCGGCATCGAGGTCGGCATGGTTCCCGATGCCGCCTTTTCCGACCATGAGTGCCTGAGTTCCACCGATGTCTCTATCAGCACGCCGAGCGGGCAGCGCTGGTTCTCCTGGATCGAACTGTCGGTGCGCGACAAGGACAGTGGCGCGGTTTCGCACCGCGCCATCGCCCGCGACATCACCGCCCGCAAACGCGCCGAGTCCTCGCTGATCACCGCACGCGAACGGGCCGAATATGCCAGCCAGGCCAAATCGCGTTTCCTCGCCACCGTCAGCCATGAAATCCGCACCCCGATGAACGGCATCATGGGCATGGCCAGGTTGCTCGCCGACACCAGCCTGTCGCCGGAGCAGCAGACCTATGTCGGCGCCGTCTCGACCTCAGCCAGCGCATTGCTTGCCCTGATCGAGGATCTTCTCGACTATTCCAAGATCGAAGCCGGGCGTTTCGACCCGGAGCCGCAGCCGATGTCGGTGCGCGAGATCGCCGCCAACATCATCGAATTGCTGGCGGCGCGCGCCTTCGCCAAGGATATCGGGCTGGGTTGTCATGTCGAACCCGACGTGCCGCAATTGATCACCGCCGATCCAGGCAAGGTCAGGCAGGTGCTTCTCAACCTCATCGGCAACGCCATCAAGTTCACCGACAGCGGCGGCGTGCTGGTGAGCATTGCACGCGCACGCACCGAAACCAGCGACCGCATATGCTTTACCATCGCCGATACCGGTCCGGGCCTGCATGATGCCGACCTGGAGCGCATTTTCGAGGAGTTCGAGCAGGCCGACGGCACGTCGACACGCACACATGGCGGGGCCGGCCTCGGCCTTGCCATCTCCAGGCGCCTGGTGGCCGCCATGGGTGGCACGATCTCGGTATCCAGCCGGCTCGGCCAGGGATCCGAGTTCGTCTTCGAAGTCCCTGCGACAGCGGCCACCGAAGCGCCGCAGGGCCGCCAGAATGCTCTCTCGGGCAGACGCGTGGTGATCCTGTCGAAGAACGCCGTCGAGGCCGACGCCATCGCCCGCACCATCCGTGCCAACGGTGGCGCGGTCGACATCGCCACCACCGCCGCACAGGCCGCGCCTTTCGCCGCCGGCTGCGACGCGATCCTGGTCGATGCAGCGATGGAGGAAGGCGACGGAAGGCTGCTCAAGCGCCTGCGCCAGAGCGGTTTCTCCGACTGTGAGGCGATCACGCTGATCGCGCCGACAGATCGCGGCATGCTTGGCGAGTTCCGCGCCAGCGGCTACGCAACCTTCCTGGCCAGGCCGGTGCGCGGCGGAACACTTTTGCGTGTACTGTTGAGCAG
>NZ_RZRA01000418.1:0-4732 GCF_003998945.1 Mesorhizobium sp. M7A.F.Ca.CA.003.01.2.1
CCCCAGCATCGCCCGAACGGCATCGGCGCCGACAGAGCCGGCGCCATGGGCGATCGCCTGGTCGAGGATGGAGAGCGAATCACGAGCCGAGCCCTCGGCGGCGCGCGCGATCATCGCCAGCGCATCGTCGTCGACCGAAATGCCTTCCTTGGCCGAGATCGAAGCGAGATGCCCGACCAGCGCGCCGGCGTCGATGCGCCTCAGGTCGAAGCGCTGGCAGCGCGACAGGACGGTGATCGGGACCTTGCGGATCTCGGTGGTGGCAAAGATGAATTTGACGTGCGGCGGCGGCTCTTCCAGCGTCTTCAGAAGGCCGTTGAAGGCCTGCGTCGACAGCATGTGCACTTCGTCGATGATGTAGACCTTGTAGCGGGCCGAGACCGGCGCGTAGCGCACGCGCTCGATGATATCCCTGATGTCGTCGATGCCGGTGTGCGAGGCGGCGTCCATCTCGATGACGTCGACATGGCGGCCTTCCATGATCGCCTGGCAATGTTCGCCGAGGACGGCAAGGTCGACCGACGGCTGGTCGATATCAGCGGTTTTATAGTTCAGGGCGCGCGCGAGGATGCGCGCCGTCGTGGTCTTGCCGACGCCGCGCACGCCGGTCAGCATCCAGGCCTGGGCGATACGGCCGGTGGCAAAGGCGTTGGTGAGGGTGCGCACCATCGGCTCCTGGCCGACCAGCTCGGAGAAGTTCGAAGGACGGTACTTGCGTGCCAGCACGCGATAGGCGGCGGCCTTGCCTATCTCCAGGCTTTTTGGTCCCGAATTTCCGGCTTCGCTCATACGCCCGTAAAGCTCCAAATGGCCGCGCCCGAAGGCGGCCGATTCCTGCGCATAGTCTCGCCCGCGCTGCAATGCGTCGTCAATGTCGCGAGAGGGGCCGATGAGGTGGGAGGCTGGAACAATGACCCGTTCCGGGCTCGTTAGGGCTGCTTCCTTCCGGACCTGACCCGGTTGGCGAGTGGATCGTCCACCACCAACCTCCCGCTTTCCATATCGGCAATTGCGCGACGAAATGCAAGTGCGCCGCAGAAATCGCAAAAATATGGAATTGGCGCACCAAAGCGTGAGGGGCGCAATGATTCGCTTGCAGCCCCCCTGCCGCCGCTCTAGCGTTCCTGCGTTTGAGGAAAACAAGAAAAGCAAGGGAAACGCCGATGCTGCCGGGCCTGAAGGCCGGATTCACGCTGGACGCACGGCTGGAGGCGGACAGCGAGCAGTTGATGTGGCTTGGGCTGTGCGAGCTGCGGGTGATGAACGACCGCCGCTGGCCCTGGTTGCTGCTGGTGCCGCAGCGCCCCGGCGCGGAGGAAATCCACGACATGACGCCGCTCGACCAGGCGATGCTGACCTTCGAGACCAATATGGTGGCGCAGGCGCTGAAGAAAGCGACCGGCTGCACCAAGATCAACACCGGCGCGCTCGGCAACATCGTGCGCCAGTTGCACATCCATGTCATCGCGCGTTCGGAAGGCGATCCCGGCTGGCCAGGTCCTGTGTGGGGACATGGCCTGCGAGAGCCCTATCAGCGTTCCGACTTGCGACGGTTTGCCGAAACGATCAAGGCGGCGCTATAAGCGTTCCCCGTGTCCATCCCTCAACATATTCCAGAGTCCCCATGAGCTTCCGCCTGTTTGACGCGCCTTTGCGCGAGCCGAGCCAGTTCGTCGGCTTCGCCGGCAACACGATCGACCGGCAGTCCGAGAACCGCGCCGACGATTCGGTCGACAAAGCGCTGGCCGATCCGGCGACGCGGCTGCTTCTGATGCATGGCGGCCGGCTCTATCTGAAGCTCGGCGATGGCGGCGCTCTCGATCCCTGGTTCGGTGCGACCGAGAGCGAGCCCTTCAAGGTTTCCCTGGCGCAAGGCATCCTGCTCGGCTTTTCCGAACGAGGACCGGTGCTGGCCGTGCCCGCCGGCGTCGAACCCGAACAGCTTCCGGAAACAGTCAAGGCCATCGACTACCGCTCGGTCTACATGCAAGGGCTGATCGACGAGGCGGCGGCCGGCGCGATGGCGCAAGGGGCGGCTTTGCTCGCCTGGCATGCCAGCCATCGCTTCTGCAGCAAATGCGGCACGGAATCGCAGATGCGGGCCGGCGGCTACAAGCGGCATTGCCCGAATTGCGGCACCGAGCATTTTCCGCGCACCGACCCGGTGGCGATCATGCTGACGGCGACGCGGGAGAAGTGCCTGCTCGGACGCGGTCGGCATTTCGCGCCGGGCATGTATTCGGCCCTCGCCGGCTTCATCGAGCCGGGCGAGACGATCGAGGCGGCGGTGCGCCGCGAGACGCTGGAGGAGGCCGGCATCCGGCTTGGCCGCGTCGTCTACCACGCCAGCCAGCCCTGGCCGTTCCCCTATTCGCTGATGATCGGCTGCTTCGGCGAGCCGCTCAATGACGATATCCAGGCCGACCTCAACGAGCTTGAGGACTGCCGCTGGTTTTTTCGCGACGAGGTGCGCCGGATGCTGGAAAGGACGCACCAGGACAATCTGATCACGCCGCCGAAAGGCGCCATTGCGCATCACCTCATCCGCGCCTGGGTCGATTCAGAATGATGGCAGCGAACACCTAAAGACATTGCAGGAGCAGGACATGATCCGTCACACCGTCGTTTTCACGCTGAAGCATCCGCCGCATTCGCTGGAGGAAAAGCGGTTCCTGGTCGACGCCAAGAGGATCCTCACCGCGATCAGGGGCGTCACGCATTTCGAGCAATTGCGGCAGATCAGCCCCAAGAACGACTATCGTTTCGGCTTCTCGATGGAGTTCGCCGACCAGGCCGCCTACACCAGGTACAACGACCATCCAGACCATGTCGCCTTCGTGCGCGACCGCTGGGTGCCGGAGGTCGAGACCTTCATGGAGATCGACTATGTGCCGCTGGGCGCGGTGATCTAGTCCGCAACCTTCCACTGCTCACGCGACTCGCTGGCCGGATAGACGCCGAGAATGCGCACTTCGCGCGAGAAGAAACGAAGCTCGTCCAGCGCCAGCTTGACCAGCGGGTCGTCGGGGTGGCCCTCGATGTCGGCGTAAAACAGCGTCGCCGTGAAAGCGCCCAGCTGGTAGCTCTCCAGCTTGGTCATGTTGATGCCGTTGGTGGCGAAGCCGCCCATGGCCTTGTAGAGCGCGGCCGGCACGTTGCGGACGCGGAAGATGAAGGTCGTCATCATCTTGACGTCGGGCGAAGGACGCTCGGCCCATTGCTTGTTCTTGGTCAGGACGACAAAGCGGGTGACGTTTGAGTCGGTGTCCTCGACGTTTTGCTCGATGATATCGAGCCCGTAGAGGGTCGCGGCCAGGGCCGGCGACAGCGCCGCCATGCTGCGGTCCTTGACCTCGGAGACCATTTTGGCGGCGCCGGCCGTGTCGCCGGCGACGATCGCCTTCCAACCGTTCTTGCGAACGTATTTGCGGCACTGGCCAAGCGCATGGATGTGGCTGTGCACCGTCTTGATCTCGTCGCGCTTGACGCCTGGCAGCACCATCAGCTGGAAATGGATCGGCAGGAAATATTCGCCGACGATGTGCAGCTTCGATTCCGGCAGGAGATGATGGATATCGGCGACGCGCCCGGCAATGGTGTTCTCGATCGGGATCATGGCGAGGTCGGCCTTGTTGGTCTCGACCGCGTTGAAGGCATCCTCGAAGGTCGGGCAGGGCAACGGCTCCATCGAAGGGAACATGTTGCGGCTGGCGGTGTCGGAATTGGCGCCCGGTTCGCCCTGGAAGGATATTCTGTTGGTCTTTTCAGGCATGCCGATATCTCAGGTTGAAAGGATTGTTCTGGCGCGTTCGAGGTCTTCAGGCGTGTCGACGCCGAGCGGCAGCGACTGGACGATCTCGGCGTCGATGCGCATGCCGGCTTCCAGCGCCCGCAACTGTTCCAGCCGCTCGCGCCGTTCGAGCGGCGACGGCTTGAGCGCGACGAAACGCTCGAGTGCTTCGCGGCGATAGGCGTAGAGGCCGACATGATGGTAGAGCGGCCCCTCGCCCCAAGGCGCTGTGGCACGGGTGAAATAGAGCGCCCTCAGCCTGCTGCCGGAAAGCGGCGAGCCGACGATCTTGACGACATTGGGATTGGTCTTTTCCTCATCGCGGACGATCTCGACGCCGAGCGTGGCGATGTCCACCGCACTGTCCTCGAAAGGCCTGAGCGACGCGGCGATGATCCGGGGATCGATGGTCGGCAGGTCGCCCTGCACATTGACGATGGTTTCGACCTTGCGCCCGGGGTCGAGAGCGACCAGCGCCTCGTGGATGCGGTCGGAGCCGGATTCGTGATCCATACGCGTCATCACGGCCTCGAAACCGTGCGCGCGCACCGCTTGCGCCACGCCTTGCGTGTCGGTCGCCACCACCACCCGGCCAAGGCCGGCTTCGGCGGCGCGGCGGGCGACATGGACGATCATCGGGGCGCCGGCGATGTCGGCCAGCGGCTTGCCCGGCAGGCGGGTCGAAGCCATGCGGGCCGGGATCAGGATCAGCGTGGACATTTCGGGTGCAAGGCGTCTCGAAAGAGGACAGGGAAAGTGGCAAAAGGTCTCACTGGAAGCGCCCTTATAGGTGTTGCAACGCCGCAGCAAAAGACCTAGTTTCCGCCCGATTTGACCGCCCTGGCAGGACGGTCACGATACCGACGGACGGAGTGGACGGTTCTGTCCGCCGGAAAAGGGAGCAAGGGGCGTATGGATTCCAACGAAGTCAACAAACTGCTC
>NZ_RZRA01000419.1:0-4727 GCF_003998945.1 Mesorhizobium sp. M7A.F.Ca.CA.003.01.2.1
ACATTGAACTCAGGAGTAACTAAAATGACCAAGATCGCACTCACCGCCGCCGCCATCCTCGTTGCCACGGGCACCGCTTTTGCCGGCAGCGACAACTACGGCTCTTACAATGCCAACCAGCCTGTTGCGAACCAGTCCGTGTCCGACATCGACACCACGCACACCGGCTCGATCCCGAAGTCCGTAAAGACGCAGGGTGATGCCAATGCCAACGTGCCGGCTCAGTCGGGTCAGGGCATCTGGGGTCGTTGATTTCTGAAGTCTGCGACCACAAAGAGCGGTGGGCCTTGCCCGCCGCTCTTGTTTTTTATGCATGAGCAGGATTTCGGCCGACGGCATCGGTGTCGGAGCGCCGATCGTAAATCGAACCAGCTGGTTCAATTTATGTTGACGAATCGTGAACGGATGGCGAGCGCTGGCTCGATGAACCGCCGCATCATGCGTCAGGCACCCTCCTTGTAAGCGTCTGAGATAAACTGATAAAACAGGGTGAGCTCAATCCCTTGGCCGACGTTCGAGGTCCCGATGCCGCGCGTGAGGGAACGTCTTCGTGATTGGAAGTCGGCGCACGAAAAACCCAGATCGAGGTTGTCCGAGCGACGCGAAATTTCCTCCCCAGGGGCACGCCACTAGACGGACAGAATCAGGAATACCGGAGTAAATAGAATGAACAGGATCGCTCTTGCCGCCGCCGCCATCCTCGTTGCCACTGGTGCCGCTTTTGCCGGCAGCGACAACTATGGTTCGGACAATGTCAATCAGCCGGCCGTCACCTCGCACGCGGTCAATGTCGACCACAGCTACACGGCTTCGACCCACAGGCAGGTCAAGCACCGCGACCTCACGCTGACGCCCGATTCGGTCCAGCCGGAATCCGGTCAGGGCAACTGGGGAAACTGACGGCTCAAGCGGATGTGCGGCGGGCTTGACCCGCCGCACCTGCCATGGACACTAGCCCAGGTCCTTCGGCCGCGGGCCCAGGTCCTTGGGCCGCAAGCAATGTGTCAGCCGGGCGGGGGACACGACGGACCAATCGCCTTTGAAGACCACCCGGGCGAGGGCTCCCGTCGGGAATTTTTCCTCAAGTCTTGCGATCGCCTTGGCGTCTGACCCCGGCCCGGCAAGCTGTCTGGCCAACTGCTCCAGGCCCGGATTGTGGCCAATTACCAGCAAGCTGCCGCTCGAAGCGTCGGTTTGACCAATCTGGCTCAGAATGTCCGCCGCTGAAGCATCGTACAGCGCCTTGAGGAATGCGACCTGGGGCGGGACGGGCAATTCCGCCGCCACAAGCCGCCAGGTGTCGCGGGTGCGCAGCGCCGCCGACACCAGCGCCAGGTCCGGCAGCCAGCCGCGCGTCGCAAGCTCGCGCCCCATCAACCGGGCTGCCTTCACTCCGCGTTCGGCCAAGGGCCGGTCGAAATCATCGAGATCAGGGTCGTCCCAGCTGGATTTGGCGTGACGAAGCAGGAGAAGCTGTTTCATCGCCGCTCTAAGCTCAAGGCGTGATGCGCGCCAGATGCTCGAGGTCGGCTTCCTCGCGCAGCGGATCCGGGGCCATCACCACCGAGGTGCCGTTGTCGGCATCGTCGGCAAAGTGGGCAAGCACGGTGCGGCCGGACTCCATGCGCGCCTTGCCTTCGGCGACCAGCCCCAGCGCCAGCGGATAGAGCCGGTGTTCGGTCTTCAGCACGCGGGCTGCCAATGTATCGGCGGTGTCGCCGACCATCACCGGCACGGCTGCCTGTGCGATGATCGGGCCGTCATCCATCTCGGAGGTGACGAAGTGCACGGTGCAGCCATGGATGCGGATGCCGGCGGCCAGCGCGCGCGCATGGGTGTCGAGCCCCTTGAAGGCCGGCAGCAGGGCAGGGTGGATATTGATCATGCGGCCCTGCCATTTCTGGACGAAGCCGGGGCTGAGGATGCGCATATAGCCGGCCAGCGCCACGATCTCGGCGTTGAAGGCGGTAAGGGCCGCGTCGATGGCGGCGTCATGCGCCTGCTTGCTGCCGTGGTCGGCACGTGAGACGACCTGCGTGGCGATGCCGCGCGCCCTGGCGATGCCGAGCCCGGCGGCATCCGCCTTATCGGAAATGACACCGACGATCTCGGCCGGGAACGACGGGTCGCTGGCCGCGGCAATCAGCGCGGTCATGTTGGAGCCGCGTCCCGAGATCAGGACAACGGTGCGTTTCCTCTGCGCGCTCATAGGCCGATCGAACCCCGATAGATGACGCCTGCGTCGCGGCGCGGCACGATGCGGCCGATCGGCGTCACCGTCTCGCCGGCTTCCTGTAGCACGGCCGCGACCTGCGCTGCCTGGCCGGACGCGACCGCCAGGATCATGCCGATGCCGCAATTGAAGGTGCGCATCATTTCTTCCGGCGCCACGCCGCCGGTCTTGGCCAGCCACGAAAACACGGGAGGAACGTCGATCGCCTCGAGGTCGAGCTCGGCCGAAAAATCCTTGGGCAGCACGCGTGGAATGTTTTCCGGGAAGCCGCCGCCGGTGATGTGGGCGAGCGCCTTGATACCATGCGTGTTGCGGATCGCCTTGAGAATCGACTTGACGTAGATGCGGGTCGGCTCGAGCAGTGCTTCGGCCAGAGTGGCCTCGTCGTTGAACGGTGCCGGATCGCTCCACGACAGACCGCTGACGGCGACGATGCGGCGCACCAGCGAATAGCCGTTCGAGTGCAGGCCGGAGGAAGCCAGGCCCAGCAGCACGTCGCCTTCGACAATGTCATCGGTGGGCAGCAATTGGCCGCGTTCGGCGGCACCCACCGCAAAGCCGGCGAGGTCGTAGTCGTTGCCGTGATACATGCCGGGCATCTCGGCGGTCTCGCCGCCGATCAGCGCGCAGCCGGCCTGGCGGCAGCCCTCGGCAATGCCGCCGACGATCGCGGCACCCTGGTCGGGATCGAGCTTGCCGGTGGCGAAATAGTCGAGGAAGAACAGCGGTTCGGCACCTTGCACGACGATGTCGTTGACGCACATGGCGACGAGGTCGATGCCGATCGTGTCGTGCTTGCCGGCATCGATGGCGATCTTGAGCTTGGTGCCGACGCCGTCATTGGCCGCCACCAGCACCGGATCGGTAAACCCGGCCGCCTTGAGGTCGAACAGGCCGCCGAAACCGCCGATCTCGCCATCGGCGCCCGGCCGGTGCGTCGCGCGCACCAGCGGCTTGATCTTCTCGACCATGAGATTGCCGGCATCGATATCGACACCGGCCTCGGCATAGGTGAGCCCGTTCTTGCGCTTGTTCACGTCGCGCTTGCTCATTTCTGGTGCCCGTTCAGCAATTTTCCTTGTCGCGGGCTCTTCGCATGAACGGTTTCTGTCCGCAAGGATAACGGCCATCTCGGCCTACAAAACCGTGGACAGCGCGCACGTACAGGCGCTCGTGATTGGCGAAAGCCAAGCTGAAGGCCGCTCCCGTGCGGGGAGATCGGCAGCTCCTCCCTTGTTGCCACCCGCCATCTTCATCATCTATCTCCGACCAAGAGGAGGTGCCAGGCATTTGACCATCCCCAACCTGATCACCATCCTGCGCCTTGTCCTGGTGCCGGCGGTGGTGCTGGCGATGCTGCAGGCGCGCTGGGACTGGGCTTTTGCCGGGTTCCTCGTCGCCGGCATTTCGGACGGCGTCGATGGCTTCATCGCCCGCCGTTTCAATCAGCAGTCCACGCTCGGCGCCTATCTCGATCCGATCGCCGACAAGCTGCTGCTGGTTTCGGTGTTCGTGGTCATGGGCCTCATCGGGCAATTGCCGCTGTGGCTGGTCGTCACCATGGTGTCGCGCGACGCGTTGATCGTCTGCGCGGTCCTGCTGTCCGCCGTCATGGCCCATCCGGTCGAGATGAAACCGCTTTTCGTGTCGAAGGCCAACACCGCCATCCAGATCGTGCTGGCGGCGGTTGTGCTGGGTGAGCTTGCCCTGTCGGTTCATCTCGACCCGCTGAGGCCGGTTCTCATATTGCTGTCCGGGGTCTTGACCGTGGCTTCGGCCGCAGCCTATCTCGTGACTTGGCTGAGGCACATGAGCTGACATGACGAAGGCTCCACTCCGGACATCCGAGACAGAAGCGGCGGCGATCGAGGCCGCGGCCGCCGACATCGCCGCGTCCGCGACCTTTCGCCGCCAGATCTTCTTCTGGCTGGCCGGCGCCGCGCTGCTGGCGCTTTTCCTCTATGTCTTCAGCGCCATCCTGCTGCCCTTCGTCGCCGGCATGGTGCTTGCCTATTTCCTCGATCCCGTTGCCGACCGGCTGCAGCGGCTCGGCCTGTCGCGTTTCATGGCGACGGTGGTCATCCTCATCACCTTCCTCATCGTGCTGGTCCTGGCCTTTGTCATCCTCATTCCGGTTCTGGCCACGCAGATGGCCGATTTCGCCGGCAAATTGCCGGAATATCTGACCCGGCTGCAAAGCCTGATCACCTCGTTCGATCCGAAATGGCTGGAGCAGAAGTTCGGCGTCAACGCCAATAGCTTGCGCGACGGGCTGAATTCGCTGCTGACCTCCGGCTTCGGTTTTGTCACCACCGTCTTCACCTCGCTGTGGAGTTCCGGCATGGCGCTGGTTTCTGTGGTCAGCCTGTTCGTGGTGACACCGGTGGTCGCCTTCTACATGCTGCTCGACTGGGACCGCATGGTGGCGGTCATCGACGGCTGGGTGCCACGCGACAACGTCCAGACCGTGCGCGCCATCGCACGGGACATCAAC
>NZ_RZRA01000041.1:0-12672 GCF_003998945.1 Mesorhizobium sp. M7A.F.Ca.CA.003.01.2.1
GTAGAGAGTTCAGAGAGCGGCTTAGAAACGCCGTGTAAAAGCCTGATTTTTCATTCAGACGCCAAAACAGAACGAGGGGAATCATGGCGTTGGACTGGGACAAGCTACGCGTGTTTCACGCTGCGGCGGAGGCGGGGGCGTTTACCCATGCGGCCGAGACATTGCATCTGTCACAATCGGCGATCTCGCGGCAGGTCAGCGCGCTCGAGCATGATGTCGGCGTGCCGCTGTTCAACCGCCACGCCCGCGGGCTGGTGTTGACCGAGCAGGGTGAGATGCTGTTTCGCACGGCGCATGACGTGCTGATGAAGCTGGAGACCATCAAGTCCCGGCTGACCGAGACCAAGGATCGCCCGTCGGGCGTGCTGCGGGTGACGACGACGGTGGGGCTGGGCGCCGGCTGGCTGACCGAGCGGGTGCAGGAATTCATCGAACTCTATCCTGAAATCAGCCTGCAGTTAATCCTCGCCAACGAGGAGCTCGATCTCACCATGCGCCAGGCCGATTGCGCCATTCGGCTGCGCCAGCCGCAGCAGCCGGACCTGATCCAGCGCCGCCTGTTCACCGTGCATTTCCACCTCTACGCGGCCCCATCCTATGTCGCCAAGCATGGCAGGCCGTCTTCCGTCGCCGAGCTGAAGGCCCATCGCATCGTCACCTTCGGCGTGCCGGTGCCGTCGCATCTGTCGGAGCTGAACTGGCTGGAAACGGTCGGTGATTTCGAAGGCGGGCAAAGGGTGCCGACGCTGCAGATCAACGACATATTGTCGATCAAGCGGGCGGTGCAGGGCGGTGCCGGTATCGCCATGCTGCCCGACTATGTGATCAGCAAGGACTCCGACCTCGTGCAGCTGCTGCCGGAGACCGAGGTGCCGTCTTTCGACACCTATTTTGCTTATCCGGACGCGATGAAGAACCAGGCCAAGCTGCACGTGTTCCGGGACTTTATCATCGCCAAGGCGAGAAGCTGGTCATTCTAAGGACATGTCGATTGCCTGGCCCGACCTGAGCCTCAACATGCCCTGAGACGGCGCTGCCGGTTTCACCTACCCCCGCCAGGGCGACAGTCGAGGCAGCCAGCCGGGCACGTTGCGGCGGTAGGCGTCGTATTCGGCGCCGTACCGGTGAGCCAAAGTCGGCTCCTCGTAGAACCGCACGAAAGAGCCCATGGCGATCGCGCCGATGACCGCATAAGCGGCCAGCGTCCAGCTCGAGAACAGCAATGCCTGGCCGAGGATGATCGACAGCACGGCGACATACATCGGGTTGCGGACATGACGGTAGATGCCGCCGATCACCAGCCTCTCGGTTGGCGCGACCGGAGCGGGCGTGCCGAGGCCCTCAAGCGCGAATCGACCGAAGGCATGCAGCAGTGCTGCGATCGCGACGGCGATCAGAAGCCCGCCGGCAGGAACAAAGCCCGGCAGACCAGACCACGGCAAGCCCCAGCGATCGGTCAACAGCCAGGGCACCAGCCCGGCAACCACGCAGGGCGCCGCGATGAAGAAGGCCGCACTGCCGGCGATCGCCGAAAACGTCCGCATTGGCTGCTTCCTCCCGATTGCCTTAGAAATGCACGCCTGCTGCCTGCTTCCACATCATTGCCCGGTTTTGGCATTTTGAGCCGAAAGCCAGCCGAGATCGGCAATTCTGTAGTTGCAATTGCCCGATTCGGCGGCCCATTTCGACGATTCTGCTGGTCCTATTGGCTTCTGGAATGGGTTAGACCACAGCCTGCGTCTTTTTGCATGCGTGTGTTGCAAAATAGATGCTTGTTTCTTGGGCATGATGAGCACATATATAGATCATCTCCTGGGCGCGTTCTCCTCCCATTAGCGCCCTCGAGTGTTCCCCTCTGGAGGTTAGCCTTAACAGGCACTCCAATCAAACTCAGCCGGATCTTCATTGATCCGGCTTTTTTGTTGCCTGTGCTCTGCTGGGCCGGCAAAAAATTCCATCACAATTGCCACGTAACGGTGACATGTAACCTCTGGTAACATAGCCCGGGCGCCCGCGACCTGCTATGTGGATCATAGGACGCGGTGTGGTTCGGACGGGAGATGGGGGCATCACTCGTACGGCCCGGGCTCAGGCGGCTACCGCGTCCGAACCGTTTTTCCGCCGAACTCGGCGGCACCAAATGCGGCGGACCTGCCGTTTTACCTCCCAAGGAAACGGTCCGCGAACAAAACGACGTCCGGTCCCCGCCGGACGTCGTTTTCTTTTGTCCCCTCGAATCAGGTTCGAGAGGAACGCTACGCCATCAGGCAGCCTTGCCGTTGGTGTTCATCGCCTCGTCGGCCAGACGGCCGGTGAGTTCGGCCATGTGGTCGAAGACGGCACGGTAGCTGGCAACGCCCGCGGTCGCCGAGCGCAACTCGATGATCAGGTCGCCGATCTCGGCTTGCGGCATGGTTGCCTCGACGACATCCCATCCTGGCCAGCCAGGCCGCGCGTCGTAGCCGAGTATCTGGCCGCGCCGTTGCGGGATGAGAGCGATGATCTTCGAGGTGGCGTCGGAGGGTGTGACGATCTCGACCTTCATCACAGGCTCCAGGAGCACCGGCAAGCACGCGGCCATGCCTTCCTTCATTGCCAGCCTGGCCGCCATCTGGAAGGCCATGTCGGAGGAATCGACCGCATGGTAGGAGCCGTCCGACAGGTTGACTGCGACATCCACGACCGGAAAGCCCAGCGGCCCGGATTTCAGATAGTCGCGGACCCCGGTCTCGACCGACTGGATGTAGGTCTTGGGCACGACGCCGCCGGTGATGGTGTCGGTGAACTGGAAGCCGGAGCCGCGCGGCAGCGGCTTGATCTCGATCACCACGTCACCGAACTGGCCATGTCCGCCGGACTGTTTCTTGTGACGGCCGCGCTGTTGCGCCGATTTGCGGATCGTCTCGCGATAGGGCACCGCCGGCGGATGGCCTTCGACCGGTATCTGGTTCTTGCCTTCCAGCCGCCAGCGCACCCCGCGCAGATGCATCTCGCCATGGCCCGACAGCACGGTTTCAGCCGAGTCCTGGTTGTGGCGCAGGCTGAGCGAGGGGTCCTCCTCGGCCAGCCGCTGGATGGCAGCCGACATTTTCACTTCGTCCTTGCGCTCCTTGGGACGGAGCGCGAAGGCGAAGACCGGCTGCGGCGGCTCGAACTGGACGAGCGGCTTGATGCCGCCCTTGGCCGAACTCAGCGTCTGGCCGGTCTTGACCTCGTCCAGCTTGCCCAGCGCGACCGTATCGCCGGCCTTGGCGATGGAGAGCTTGGAATGGTCCTTGCCGAGCATCCGGTAGATGCCGGAAACCTTGGCCGTGTCGCCGCCGGGCAGCCAGAGTTCGGAACCGTCGACGACCTGGCCGGAGAGGATGCGCGACACCGACAGCTTGCCGCCATGCGAGGTGTGGATGGTCTTCATCACCTGGACCAGGGTAGCCGCGCCGTCGGGTGCACCGAGCCGCTTGCGGGTCGCCTCGATGTCAGGCGCGTCGTGGCGGATCGCCTTCAGGAGACGCAGCACGCCGTTGCCTTTCTCGGCGGTGCCGATCAGCACCGGGGTCACCGCGCCGTCGCGCAGGTCGGCGGCGAGATCGTCGAAGATCGCGTCCTTGGGCGGTTCGATCTCCTCGAGCAGCTGTTCCATCAACTGGTCATCATGGTCGGCCAGCGTCTCCAGCATCGAGAAACGCGCTTCGAGCTCGCGCGCCTTCTCGTCGCCGGGAATCTGCGCCACCTCGCTTTCGGCATATTCGCGATAGATGTAGGCGCGCTCCAGCGCCAGGTCGATCGAACCAATGACGACGCCGTCCTTGCGCAGCGGAATCTGGCGCAGCAGCAATGGCACGGCACTGGCCGGCTGCAGCATCTTCAGCGTGTCGCGCACGCCGGTGATTGCCTTGTCGACCTTGTTGAGAAACAGGATGCGCGGCACGCCGAGATCGTCGAGCTTGCGCATGATCAGTTGCAGGGCAGGGATCTTCTTTTCATCGGCCTCGGCCACGACCACCGCGAGGTCGCAGGCGGCCAGCACCGGTTCGGCTTCGAAAGAGAATTCGATGGAGCCGGGACAGTCGACGAAGGTGATCTGCTCGCCCATGAATTCGGTGGTGGCGATCGTCGCCTCGACGCTCATGGCGTGGGCGCGCGCCTCGGGCGAATGATCTGAAACGGTGTTGCCTGATGAAACGGGATTTTGTCGGGGAATTGAGCCCGTACGGGCCAATATGGCTTCGAGAAGTGTCGTCTTACCGCTTGCGAAGGGACCGACTATGGCAATGCATTTCGGTCCCGTGCGTCGTCCTCCGGCGCGAGTACCCATGACTGACCTCCACTCAGGCGTTTCCCGTAGGACCGACTGGCATGCATGGTTCAGGCGTGGTCAATCGGTCCTGAGCGGCGGCCGGCCTGTTCGACCGTCGCGGGCGGGGTTCTTTTCAAGTCCACCTGCCCAAAGCCATCGTCCCACTTGTTTGCCGGCAGGGCAAGGAAAATAGAAATCCTTTGCTCGGCCGTGGACCCGTGCTGGCCATATAGGGGGCTGGCAGCCGGAAGCTGTTGCACGTCGGCCGATATCGGCGGAAACTGAAGCTGGCGACCCGTCGCCCGCTGTTTTGAAGGACCATCGACCCATGAAGATCATTGCCTGCGGCAGCGTGCCGACCGTCATCGCGCCGGAAAAATACTTCACCGGCCGGGTGCTGCAGACGCCGATCATCGAGAAAGAGGCGCCGGCGCGGCTGCGAGCCACGCTGGTCAGCTTCGAGCCGGGCGCGCGCACCCACTGGCATACGCATCCGCTTGGCCAGACGCTCTACGTGACGGTGGGCGCCGGGCTTGCCCAGACGTGGGGCGGCCCGATCCAGCAGATCAGGGCGGGCGACGTCATCTCGTTCGCGCCTGGCGAAAAACACTGGCATGGCGCGGCGCCGAAATCGGCGATGACGCATATCGCCATGCAGGAGGCGCTCGACGATGTCCATGCCGACTGGCTGGAAGCGGTGACATCGGAACAATATGACGGCTGAATGCTCAGTCCGCAGGAACCCGGCTTCTATTCCAGCCGCAACATTTTCAGAAGAGGGCGACTCGCGGCGAGTCCCGTACCATGGCGCAGGCCATACTCAGTCGCCGGATCGACAGCGCCATGCCGCCCGTTCAACTGACCGTCGGCCAGTAATTTGCGAAACTCACGTCCGGACATAGCCATGTCAAAGCACCGTTTGCCCCTGGTCGCCGCTGTCTATCTTGGTTCGTTCGTGGCTCTGCTCGACGTCAGCATCGTCAATGTCGCGCTGCCGACCATCCAGCAGGCGTTGCAAACCGATTTCGGCGGCCTGCAATGGGTGGTCGACGCCTACACGCTGTGCCTGTCGGCCTTCATGCTGTCGTCCGGCCTGATCGGCGACCGCTATGGCCGCAAGCGCTCATGGCTGGCCGGCGTCGGCATCTTCGTGGCCGGCTCGCTGATCTGCGCCGTCGCGCCCAATTTGCCGGTGCTGCTGGCCGGCCGGGTCGTACAGGGCATCGCCGGCTCGCTGCTCATTCCAGGCGCGCTGTCGATCCTGACGCAAGCCTTTCCCGATGCGCGCCAGCGCGCCGGCGTCATTGGCGGCTGGGCGTCGTTCGCCGCCACCTCTCTGCTCGTTGGTCCCGTCCTCGGTGGCATCCTGGTCGAGACCGTCGGCTGGCAAAGCATCTTCCTTATCAACCTGCCGCTTGGTCTGATCACGATCGCGCTCGGTGCTGCTTCGATCAACGAGACGGCGCATCCCGAACATGCCCATCTCGATCTCGTCGGCCTGGCTCTCAGCATCCTGTGGCTGGGGGCGCTGACCTTTGGCCTGATCTCGGCCGGCGAGAATGGTTGGGGCGAGCCAAGGACGGTCACGGCGCTCATCGCAGGTGTCGTCGGCCTGGGTGCTTTCCTCGGCTTCGAGGCGCGCACGGCACGGCCGATGCTGCCGCTTGGCCTGTTCCGTGACGTCCGCTTTGCCGTCGCCAATGTCGCTTCGTTCGCGCTCGGCTTCACCTCCTATTCCAGCGTCTTCTTCTTCTCGATGTTCCTGCAGCAGGTGCAGGGCTGGTCGCCGACGCAGACCGGCCTGCGCATGGCGCCGGCCTTCATCGTCCAGATCGTGGTGTCGCCGTGGATCGGCAGGCTGAGCGCGCGCTATGGTCACTCCGCGCTGATGAGCATCGGCTATGTTGCTATCGGCCTGTCCATGCTCGGCATGTGCTGGGCCGGTCCTTCGACGTCCTACGCGATGCTGTGCCTTCTGTTCGCCATCGGCGGCCTCGGCAATGCGCTTGCAATCCCGACCGGCAGCGCTGCCGCCATGTCCTATGCGCCGCGCGAACGCTCGGGCATGGTGTCGGCGGTCATCAATGCCACCCGCCAGAGCGGTCTTGCCATCGGCATCGCCTTGCTCGGCGCCTTGATGAGCATGCGGGCAACCAACCTTTTGACCGGGTATCTCGGCGATGCCGGTGTCGCCAACGCGGAAGCGGTCGCTCGTGCTGCAATTTCGCGGCATGATTTCGCAACCGATGCGGCGATGGGCGAAAGCGGCGTGCATGAACTCTATGCTGCCGCCTATGCTGGCGGCTTCCATGCCGCCATGCTGACGGCGGCGATCGGCGCGTTCCTCACCGCCGCACTGCTGGTTGCCGTGCTGGCGCCGGCCGAGGCGCGCTCGGCCAAAGAGACCAAGCACGAGGCGTGAGGCTGACGGCCCATTGAAAACCCGGCAGTGAAGCCGGGTTCTGCGTTCAAAGTGCGCCGCTCAGGTCAGCGAAGCCGTAAAGCGCTGGATGCGCGTGCAGGCTTCCTCCAGAAGCGTCTCCGAGGTGGCGTAGGAGATGCGGAAGTTGGGGCCGAGGCCGAAGGCCGAGCCGAACACCACCGCGACGCCCTCGGCTTCGAGCAATTCCGAGCAGAAGGTTTCGTCGGTGTCGATCGGCTTGCCGGCCTTGGTCTTCTTGCCGATCAACTGGGCGCAGGAGGGATAGACATAGAAGGCCCCTTCCGGCGACGGACAGGTGATGCCGCGCGCCTGGTTGAGCATCGAGACGACGAGGTCGCGACGGCCTTGAAAGATCGCCTTGTTTTTGGCGATGAAATCCTGCGGGCCATTCAGCGCCTCGACGGATGCCCATTGCGCGATGGTGCAGGCGCCCGATGTCTGCTGACCCTGGATCATGTCCATCGCCTTGATCAGTTGGACCGGGCCCGCCGCATAACCGATGCGCCAGCCGGTCATTGCATAGGCTTTCGACACGCCGTTCATGGTCAGCGTGCGCTCGTAGAGCTTAGGCTCGACCTCGGCGATGGTCTTGAAGACGAAATCGCCATAGGTCAGGTGCTCGTACATGTCGTCGGTCAGCGTCCAGACATGCGGATGCTTCAACAGCACGTCGGCCAGAGCGCGCAGTTCGGCCTCGGTATAGGCGGCACCCGACGGGTTCGACGGCGAGTTCATCAGCAGCCATTTGGTCTTCGGCGTGATCGCCTTTTCCAGCACGGAAGCGGTCAGTTTGAAGCCGTTGTCGATCGAGGTGTCGGCAAACAAGGAGGTGCCGCCGCAGATCGCCACCATCTCGGGGTAGCTGACCCAGTAGGGGCGAGGAATGATGACCTCGTCGCCGGGGTTCAGCGTCGCCATGAAGGCGTTGAACAGGATCTGCTTGCCGCCCGTACCGACGATGGTCTGCTCGGGCTTGTAGTCGAGATTGTTCTCGCGCTTAAACTTTTTTGCGATCGCCTCGCGCAGCGGCACGATGCCCGAAACCGGCGGATACTTGGTTTCGCCGCGGCGGATCGCCTCGATTGCCGCATTCTTGATGTTGTCGGGCGTGTCGAAATCCGGTTCGCCGGCGCCGAGGCCGATAATGTCACGGCCGGCATTTTTCAGCTCGCGCGCTTTCTGCGTGACCGCGATGGTGGCGGAAGGCTTCACGCGCGAAAGGGTGTCGGCAAGAAAGGCCATGAGCTTGACGTCTCCATGGAAGATCGGCGCGGCCAGGAGCGACCGCGGCGCTTCTCATGTCGCATGATTTCGCGCAACGCAAGCATTGTCGGCTGATCCAGGTCTCAAGGAGCTGTGATCGGACCCGGGGTCGGCAACAATAAATTCATTAACGAGCGGTAGAGGCTTGAGTGGCAGGATCGCAGACCAATTGCGGAGCGAGGAACCGTGTCGCGCAGCGTCGGGCTTGCCCACATCATCCGTCAGGACGACGGCACCTCCACCGGTGTCTGGGGCATCTACACGTTGCAAAGCGCTTTCCAGCCGATCTTCGCCTTCAAGGAAGGCAAGCTGTCGGTGGTCGCGTTCGAAGGGCTGATCCGACCGTTCCGCGACGGCGAGCCACAATCGCCGATGAATTTCTTCTCGACCTGTCCGGCCGCCGACCGGCTGCATATCGAGGCGCTGACCAGGACGCTGCATCTTCTCAACGCCGGTGCCTGCCTGCCGCAGGAAGCGTCGATCTTTGTTAATTTCGACCCGTCGGTGTTCACCGAACGCACTGTTGCCGACGCTGCCTTGCGCGAAATGCGGCTCGTGCTGCACGAGGCCGGCATCGACCCGCGTCGCGTCGTCTGCGAGGTGACCGAGCAGCGGTCGGCGTCGCAGGAAGCCTTGCACGGCTTCGTCGCGGCATTGAGAGCCAACGGTTTCCGCATCGCCGTCGACGACTATGGCGCCGACGATTCCGACATCAACCGGGTCAAGGAGTTGAAGCCGGATATCGTCAAGTTCGATGCCTACTGGATCACGCAGCTGATGGAGTCCGGCGCCGGCTTCGCGTTGCTGACCACCATGGTGAAGAACTTCGAGGAGCAAGGCATCCATACGGTGTTCGAAGGCATCGAGGAGGGCTGGCAACTGGAGCTCGCCGAGAAATCGGGTGCGTCGATGGTGCAGGGTTTCGTGCTGGCGCGGCCCGAATTGGCGCCGACCAGCTTTGGCGTCTTCGACAAGGCCGGGCAGGCGCCTGTCGCTGCTGCCGTCGACACGTCGGCTGCTGCCGTGGCAACGCCTTCGGCGCGGCCGGTCAAGGCCTTTGGGCGTCGCGTGGCGACATGAGAGGTGATCGGCGGCGCAATGTCGGCGATGCGATCCGGGTCGACGAAGTCGGCATCGAATACGGCATGTATGGCGAGTTCCGGCTGCGCAGCGCCTATCAGCCGATTTTCGCGCCGCGCGGCCGGTTCCTTCACGCGGTCGCGGCCGAAGCCCTGATCGAGCCGCACCGTGCGGGCCGCCCCGGCGCGCCAAAGATATTCTTCGAAAGCGTTGCCGTCTCGGACCGGCTGTTTGTGGAAACCATGTGCCGGGCGCTGCATCTCAGGAATTTTCGCAATATCGGCGTCGACGGGCTCGACCTGTTCTTCAACTACAATCCGTTGATCAACGACCATGCCGGGCGGGCACTGGCCGAGATTCGCCTGATGACCAGGCATCTCGGCGAGTTCGGCCTGGCGCCGGCCATGCTGGTCTGCGAAATCACCGAACAGGCGGCGGACGACGCGCTTCTCGCGCGGCTGGTGCGCGAAATGCGGCGCGACGGCATCCGCATCGCCATCGACGATTTCGGCACCGGGCACTCGACCGAGGAGCGGGTGAGCCTGCTCAAGCCCGACATCGTCAAGATCGACGGCACCTGGTTCGCGGAGTTCTGTCGCCACGCTGCCGCCGAACGGTTCTTCCGCCCGCTGGTTTCCAGCTTGCATGACCGCGGCGCCAAGGTGCTGGTCGAAGGCATCGAGCAGCCCACCCATCTGCGCGCCGCGCTCGAAGGCGGCGTCGACCTGCTGCAGGGTTTTCTCCTCGCCCGCCCAGCCTTGGCGGGGACCGTTTTCGAGGAAGAGCCACTGAACATCGACACGCTGCTGGGTACCGGCGGCAATGTCGTCCCGCTGTTCGGCTAGGGGCGCCACTATTCACACATCAGCGGCGCTGATCGTCGCGACAAAACAAATCATTGGTTGAGTCCGCCGCCGCTGCGATAATCGCGCGGAGACAGTGCTCGGGGGAACAGCCATGATACTTTACGGCATGATAGACAGCGGCAATTGCTACAAGCCGCGCCTGCTGATGGCGAAGCTTGGCCTAGCCTTCACCAACGTCGAGGTGAGTTCGCACACAGGCGACACACGCAAAGCCGACTTTGTCGCCAAGAACCCGAACGCCATGGTGCCGCTGCTCGAGTTCGACGATGGCCGGCGGCTGGCCGAATCCAACGCCATCCTGCTCTATCTCGCCGAAGGCACACGCTTCCTGCCGGCGGACAGGTATGAGCGTGGGCTCGCGTATCAATGGCTGTTCTTCGAACAATACAGCCACGAGCCCTACATAGCCGTGCGCAAGGCGCTGCTGACCTTTCCCGAACGTGCTGGGGATGCGACCCCGGAGCGGCTGGCGGTGACGCTGGAGCGCGGCAACAAGGCGCTCGGCGTGATGAACAGGCATCTGGAAAACAATGCCTTCTTCGCTGGCAGCGCGCTCAGCGTCGCCGACATCGCGCTCTATGCCTATACGCATACGGCGGAGCAGGGCGGTTTCCAGCTCGACGCCTATCCGGCGGTGTCGGCATGGCTTGGCCGCGTGGAAGCGGATCCGGGGCATGTGCCGATCGAGTGGGTGGGGTAGCCTTCTCCTCCTGAAGGAGGGGCTATTTCAACAAATGGTCGTAGTCGGCGTGGGTGCCGACCCAGAACCAGATCACATCTTCATTGTTGCGTATGGCAACAGCCCGATAGTTTTCGTCAACTCGCGCCGACCAATAGCGACCGACCTGTTTGAAATGCAGTGAGGGATGAAAAGGATCGAACGCAGTCGGGCAAAACGCCTGTCCGCCTTTGCTCTGATTGACGATGGCAGTTTTTCATAAGCCTCCCAGAACGATGGAGAGGCGACGTGGTTCACAGAGGCCGCGTCCGACCAGCGCGATGGTCAGCCAGCGCCTGTTCGGCAAGCCTGTCCAAACGGCCCGCCTTCGCGTCGGCTTCCATCTGCCGGTCCCACATATCCGCCTGGAGCGCCTCGAACCAGGCGGCAAACGCCTTCAGTTCCTCGGGGCTCAGTTCGGCGACGGATTTTTCGATCTGCTCAAGTTTGGTCATGGCCGAATGGTACCACTACTGGGCTAAAAGTACCACAAGTTGGAACCATAGTGCGGGCTGCGCCACCTAACCCAGACAGCAAAAAAGGCGGGATAAATCCCGCCTTCCCATGCTTGGTAGCCTGATCGGGAGCGTCCGGTCCGGGCTGGCAGCTATCTGCTGATCCAGCTTGTCGGGTCTTTCCGCTCCAGCGCGCTTCTCGCGCGACTGTCAGTACATCCGTGACTTGCCGCGCGCCCCGAACTCTCGCCCGGCGCGCGCTATCGCAAAATCAGGCTGCCTTGCTCAGAGATCCAGCGGACGACTTGCCAGTGCGGCGGTCCTGCTCGATCTCGAAGTTGATCTTCTGGCCTTCGACCAGGGTCGACAGTCCAGCACGCTCGACAGCGGAGATGTGGACGAATACGTCCGCGCCGCCCGCGTCAGGCTGAATGAAGCCGAAGCCCTTGGTGGCGTTGAACCACTTGACCGTTCCAGTTGCCATTTAGATAGTCCTTCACATTTGCTTTAGATTGACCGGACCGAGGTCCAGCCGGTGTGCATCGAGATTTTGGAGATAGACGTCAGCAAACGCGATTATCGCGAGGCCCGGATCGATCGGCCGAAATATCAATGGAAGGCATATAGGCTGCTTTCGCACAAAAAACAAGACTGTGTGAGAAAGCCGTGATCAGGGCGCTGCCCAATGGCCGCCCTAATCGCGTGAGAGCGTCACGACGGATCGCGACGTCCCTGGGCGGCGGATCAGGGAGAGGACCATGAAAACCATTCTGCTTGCCGCCTGCCTGACGCTTGTCGCCGCTCAGGCTCAGGCGATCTCGCGCTACGACCCGACGCGTATGAGTTGCGGCAACGTTCAGGCGACGATCGCCCGGCAGGGGGCGGTCATCCTGCGCTACCAGTCGAAGCGGGTGCCGGGACTGTCGCTCTACGACCGCTATGTGCAGAGCCAGCGATTCTGCAGCATGGGCGAGGTGAGGACACGAGCCTACGTGCCGAGCGCCGACACAAAGTCCTGCCCGGTCTACAACTGCAAGCGGTCGGACAACGACCGGCATTTCCGCCGGCGGTTCTTCCATAACAACTAGCGCTTGTCGACCGGCAGCCATTGCTCTCAATCCCGGATATGCTCCGTGAGCATGGATACGAATTGCGTCACCTTTTGCGGGCGAAAGCGCGCCGCCGGATAGACCACGTGAATGCCGCCGGAGGGCAGCGCCCAGTCGGGGAGCACGTGGACGAGGCGCCCCTGCGATAGATAGTCGACGACCAGATAGTCCGGCAGAACTGCCAGTCCGCCGCCGGCGAGCGTCGCTTCCAGTACGGCGGGCGTCGAGTTGATGGAGAACGCCTCGCGCAGGGTGATGGTGCGCGGCTCGGAATCGCCTCGGGTGAAGTTCCAGGTGAACGGCTTGCGAAGCACGGCATTGGCAACGAGCGGCAAGGAAGAAAGATCTTCCGGCTTGTCCACCCTGATCCCGGCCGCGAAATCCCGCGACGCGACCAGGATTTGCCGGAAGGTGCCGATGCGTCGCGCCTGCTGGCTGGAG
>NZ_RZRA01000420.1:0-4722 GCF_003998945.1 Mesorhizobium sp. M7A.F.Ca.CA.003.01.2.1
CGGGTCATGCGGCGCGGTCCGTATTGCGGATGTGGTCAGCAACGCGCAGCGCTTGGGCTGCAATCGACAGCGCTGGGTTGACCGCCGCCGAGTTCGGCAGGAAACCGGCGTCGACGACGAACAGGTTCCGGTGGTCGAAGGAGCGGCAGTAGGGGTCGAGCGCCGCCGTCGCCGGATCGTCGCCCATCTTGATCGTGCCGCATTGATGCGACGGCGTGCGCTTGTCGAAGGGGCGCGACAGCACGATGGGATAGCCGCAGGCGCGGAAGTTTTCGCGCATTACCTTGTTCAGCCCGTCGAGCGACTGCATGTTGGAGCGCCGCCACTGCATGACGATGTCCTTGCCGTCGACCATGATGCGGCTTTCCGGGTCGGGCAGGTCTTCGCACATCAGGTACCAGTCGACGGCGTGGCCGGCCATGAAGTCGAGCGCGAATCCCGGCGTGTACTTGACATTGGCCCGCAGCATGTTGCCGTCGATCTTGCCGAGCAGTTGGACGTTCCCCAGCGGCTTACCGCCCTTGCCGTCGGACAGATAGTAGTCGTTGAGCATCAGCGTCTTCTGGTAGACGGCATCGTTGCGGCGGCGCGGATCGATCGCCAGCATGGCGCTGGAATTGTGGTTCATGAAATTGCGCACGACCTGATCGGAGCGGTTGGCAAGACCATTGCCATCGGCCGAAGGCGAGCGCAGCAGGATGACGGCGGAATTGACCGCGCCAGCGGAGAGGATGACCAGTTTCGGCGCCACCTTTTTCAGCTCACCATTCTGCCGATAGTGGATGGCAGCAATGGTTTTGCCGTCGGTCGATGCCTCCAGGTACTCGACATAACAGCCGGTCTCGAGCCGGATGTTGGTGTCCTTCAGGGCCGCCGTCAGCGGTCCTGTCTGCGCGTCGACCTTGCCCTGGCCGGTGTTGGGAAACGCGTCCCAGCCGGTCTTGCCCTCTTTCAGCCAGGTGTCGATGTCGACGCCGAGCGGCAGCGAGGCCGGATGCAGGCCGAGGTTTTTCAGCTCGGCGCGGGCGCGGGCGATCGGCGCCTCGTCGGGCACCGGCTTGTAGGCGTAGGGGATCGAATGGAACGGCTCGGTCGGATCCTCGCCCAGTGCACCGCGCACGCGAAACAGCTGTTCGGCTTTCGAATACCAGGGCTCGAATTCCTCATAGGAGAACGGCCATGCCGGCGAGACCCCGCCAAAGTGCTCCATGGCGGCGAAATCTTCCTTGCGGTAGCGGATCAGCACCGCGCCATAGAACTTCGAATTGCCGCCGACATAATAATAATTGCCGGGGTTGAAGGCGGCGCCGCCGGCCTCACGCCACATCTCCTTCGGCCTATAATGGCCGTCGACGAAGATCGAGCGCGTGTCGCGCGCGTGCGGCGTCGCCGGCAACGGCTCGCCGCGCTCGAGCATCAAGATCGAGGCGCCGCTGCCGGCAAGGCCGGAAGCGATCGTGGCGCCGCCGATGCCGGAGCCGATGATGACGATGTCCGGATTTCTCATGGCCTAAATCGCGTCCCGACGCGCTTTAGTTTTTTGTTTTGATGCATGTCGTTGCCCCAAAACCGGATCCACTTTTGGGCGACATACATTAGCGAATACGGGTCTCGGTCGCCGGATCGAAGAACACCGCCTTTGTCAGGTTGAAGGCGAGCGGCGTGTTGGTGCCCGGCTGAATGTTGGCGTCGGCGCGCAGCCGCGCCACCACGCCCTTGCCGCCGAGATTGGTGACGGCGAAGGTGTCCGAACCTGCCGGCTCGACGACCTCGATGTGACAGTCCGCGGTTGCGATGTGCGAGGCGTTGCGCTCGGCACCTTCCGGATCGGTCAGGGCTTCGGGACGGACACCGAAGATGATCGGCTTGCCCTGGAATGCCGACAGGCCCGCCGGCGCATTGGCCATCGGCAGGTTGATCGGCTCGCGCGCCTCGCGCTGCAGCACGACGGACAACGCATTGCCTGACGTACCGATCGTCGCCGGGATCAGGTTCATCGCCGGCGAGCCCATGAAGTCGGCGACGAAGAGATTGCTCGGGTTGTTGTAGATTTCGGCCGGCGTGCCGAACTGCTGCACCTCGCCATCCCGCATGACCGCGATCTTGGTCGCCAGCGTCATCGCCTCGATCTGGTCGTGGGTGACGTAGACGATGGTGGTGCCGGTGGTGGCATGCAGGCGCTTGATCTCGATGCGCATGTCGACGCGCAGCTTGGCGTCGAGGTTGGACAAAGGCTCGTCGAAAAGGAACAGTTTGGGGTCGCGCACCAGCGCCCGGCCCATGGCGACGCGCTGGCGCTGGCCGCCCGAAAGCTGGCTCGGCTTGCGCTGCAAGAGGTGGCCGATCTGCAGCACCTTGGCCACCTTGTCGATCGCCTTCTGGCGCTCCGCCGCCGGCACGCCGCGCATCTCCATGCCGAAGGAGATGTTTCCGGCCACCGTCATGTTCGGGTAGAGCGCATAGCTCTGGAACACCATGGCGATGTCGCGCTTGGAGGGGTGCAGATCGTTGATGGCGCGGCCGTCGACCCGGATTTCGCCCGAGGTGATCGTCTCCAGGCCGGCGATGGTGTTGAGCAAAGTGGACTTGCCGCAGCCGGAAGGGCCGACCAGCACCAGGAAACCGCCTTTCTCGAGCTCGACATCGATCCCTTTCAGGATCTCGACCTGGCCGAAGCGCTTTCTCAGACCATCAATTTCCAGAAAAGCCATCAGATCATCCTTTGACGGCGCCAGCCATGAGACCGCGCACGAAGTAGCGGCCGGCGAGCACATAGACGAGAAGGGTGGGCAGTGCCGCGATCATCGCGGCGGCCATGTTGACGTTGTATTCGACGACGCCGGTCGAGGTGTTGACGACGTTGTTGAGCGCCACCGTCATCGGCATCGCGTCGCCGGTGCCGGCGTAAGCCGAGGCGAACAGGAAGTCGTTCCAGATGTTGGTGAACTGGTAGATGACGGTGACGACGAAAATCGGCATCGAGTTCGGCAGCATGATGCGGCGGAATATCTGGAAGAAGGAGGCGCCGTCGACCTGTGCCGCCTTGACCAGTTCGGTCGGAAACGCCTCGTAGTAGTTGCGGAAGAACAGCGTGGTGAAGCCGATGCCGTAGACGACGTGGACGAAGACCAGGTTGACCGTCGGGTTGCCGAGACCGAAGCTCGTTCCGACCGAGTTCTGCAGTGTGACGCCGAAGCGGCCGAGGCTGCCGAGGATGGTCGCCATCGGCAACAGCACCGACTGGAACGGAATGAAGCAGGCAAACAGCATCAGCCCGAACACCAGCGTTGCGCCGCGGAAACGCCATTTCGTCAGCACGTAGCCGTTCAGCGCGCCCAGCATGGTCGAGATCAGAACGGCCGGAACCACCATCTTGATGGAGTTCCAGAAATAGCCCTTGATGCCGGCGCAGGTGAGGCCGACGCAGGTCTCGCCCCACGCCTTCAGCCACGGGTCGAAGGTCGGCGCCTTGGGCAGCGCCAGCATGTTGCCGTTCTGGATCTCGTCCATGGTCTTGAACGAGGTCACCAGCATGACGAACAGCGGCATCAGGTAAAACAGCGCAAACAGCGCCAGCAGCCCGTAGATGACGATGCGGTTGAGGGTCTTGACGTTGACGCCGCCGGAGGCCTGGCGGGCGGGAGTGGTGACGGCGCTCATCGCGGCTTCTCCCGCAGTTCCGAATAGAGATAGGGCACGATGATGGCGACGATGGTCATCAGCATGATCACCGCACTGGCCGAGCCGACGGCCATTTCGTTGCGCTTGAACGTGTACTCATACATGAAGTTGGACGGCAGCCACGCCGAGCCGCCGGGCCCGCCGCTGGTCAGTGCGACCACGAGATCGTAGGACTTGATGGCGAGGTGCGCGAGCACGATGAAGGCCGACAGGAAGATCGGCCGCAGCAGCGGGATGACGATGCGGCGATAGAGCTGGAAGTTGGTGGCGCCGTCGATCTGCGCCGCCTTCATGATCTCGCCGTCGATGCCGCGCAGGCCGGCCAGGAACATCGCCATGATGAAGCCGGAGGCCTGCCAGACGCCGGCAATGACCACCGTGTAGATGACGAAATCCTTATTCTTGATCCAGTCGAAATGGAAGCTCGTCCAACCCCATTGATGCAAGGTCTGCTCGAGACCGAGGCCGGGATCGAGGAACCATTTCCAGGCGACGCCGGTGACGATGAAGGACAGCGCCATCGGATAGAGATAGATCGGCCTCAACACGCCTTCGCCGCGGATCTTCTGGTCGAGCAGGATGGCCAGGAACAGGCCGAGCGCCAGGCAGATTGCGATGTAGAGGAAACCGAAAATACCCATATTGGTGATCGACGTGTACCAGCTCGACGGCGGGTCTGTGTCGAAGGTCCAGCCCCACAGCCGCTGATAGGCGCGCGAGCCGGTTAGGACATAGGACGGGAAGGTCTTGGAATTGGTGAAGGACAGATAGATCGTCCACAGGATGAAGCCGTAGACGAAGACGATGGTGATGGCGAAGCTCGGCGCCAGCACGATCTTCGGCAATGCGTCCTGCAGGCGCGAGCGCACCGAGGCGCGTGGCCGCGCATGCTCCGGCGTCAGCTTGATCTGGCTTGTCGCTACCGTGCTCATGGGGCTCCTCCCGTCGACTCGCGGCCAACCAGCTTCGCGGATCTATGTTCGCGGATCTGGGCCTTCCCCGCCGGAGCGGGGAAGGCGTTTTTGGCGCGTGGCGCTTACT
>NZ_RZRA01000421.1:0-4718 GCF_003998945.1 Mesorhizobium sp. M7A.F.Ca.CA.003.01.2.1
GCGATGTAAGGCGTCTTCTCGAAGATCTTGGCCACGTCGAACAGGTCGAACTTGATGCCGGCCTCGTGCGCGATCGCCGGCAGATGCAGTGCCGCGTTGGTCGAACCGCCGGTAGCCGAGACCACGGTCGCCGCATTCTCCAGCGCCTTCAGCGTGACGATGTCGCGCGGCCGGATATTTCTGGCGATCAGCTCCATGATCTTTTCGCCCGAGGCGAAATTGAACCGGTCGCGCATTTCATAGGGTGCCGGCGCGCCGCAGGAATAGGGCAGCGCCAGGCCGATCGCCTCGGCGACGGTCGCCATGGTGTTGGCGGTGAACTGGGCGCCGCAGGAACCGGCCGAGGGACACGCGACCTGTTCGATCTCAAGCAGTTCGTCATCGCTGATCGTGCCGACCGAGTGCTGGCCGACCGCCTCGAAAACATCCTGCACGGTGATCTGGCGGCCGCGATAGCTGCCGGGCAGGATCGAACCGCCATAGATGAAGATCGACGGCACATTGAGCCGCACCATGGCCATCATCATGCCGGGCAGCGACTTGTCGCAGCCGGCGAGCCCAACCAGCGCGTCGTAGCAATGGCCGCGCATGGTGAGCTCGACCGAATCGGCGATGACCTCGCGCGACACCAGGGACGACTTCATGCCCTGGTGACCCATGGCGATGCCATCGGTGACGGTGATGGTGCAGAATTCGCGCGGCGTGCCGCTGGCGGCCGCGACGCCCTTCTTGACCACCTGCGCCTGGCGCATCAGCGAAATGTTGCAGGGCGCCGCCTCGTTCCAGCAGGAGGCGACCCCGACCAGCGGCTGCGCAATCTCGGCCGCCGACAAACCCATGGCATAGAGATAGGAACGATGCGGCGCACGCGCCGGACCGACGGTCACATAGCGGCTAGGGAGCTTAGCCTTGGAGATGACTTTGGCGTCCATACTCTTCCTTGCCCCATCTTCCCTGCAAATGGGGCGGAGCGGCCTGCCCCCTCGCCGAGCCTTTTGGCGCGTGTCCCGAGACAAGATCGAGGTGCGCCGGGTTTATGGCGGGAAATGGGCAATTTCCTCAGCCTGACCTCTACCGCAGGGGTTGTTCAGAAAGTGTTGCCAAAACGTCACAATAGCAGGAGGGCGACAACAGCGCGGCTTATGTGCACGCGGCCTATATGAATGGCGCACGGGCAAGAGCCGCCCAAATGAAAAAGGCCGGGTATTGCCCGGCCTTTTTGTAAAATTCTCAACAGGTTAGAACTTGATCTTGATACCGCCGGAAAATGCCGTGACCAGATCGTTGCCAAAATCGTAGGTGGCGTCGTCACCAATAATTTTTCCGTTCTCGCCAATCACTATGCCGGAATGACCACTGGTGAGCACACCGACTGCACCGGCCAGGCGAACCTCAATGTTGGGCTTCGGCGTATAAGCGACGCCGCCACCCAGCGTCCAGGTGTCGGTCTGCGCGCCGAAGCCATGCGAGGTGCCGCGATCCCAAGTCAACTGACCGGCTCCACTCCACTGATCGTTGAACTTGTGGCCGATACCACCTGATACGGTCCAGCCATCACGATACATCAGGTCAAGGGAGGTTGCCTCTGCCGGGCCGTTGGTGAAGCAAAGTGAGGACGGAGCCCCCACCGGGCAGATAGGAACGCTCTGCAGCAAACTCCAGTTCACCCACTTGATCGAACCGAAGGCAAGCCAGCCGGGAGCGATACCCGACTGCAACTTCAGCTCCACGGAATCAGGCATGTACTGTGTTGATCCGTAAATATCGGTAACGCCTCTGCCAATACTGGTGAGGTCGAGCGCACCCGAGATATTGTCGAGCTTGACTTTCGAATTGTAGACAAGGCTCGCGCGCAACGCGATGTCGGGGATTTCATAAGCGACGCCTGCGCGCCAACCCCAGCCACTGGCCTCGAGATCGACACGGCCTGTCAATGCTGGGAGTACGTTTACCAAGCTTTCTTTGAATCCCGAGATGTCTTGGTAAAACAGCCCGCCGATAAAACGAAGTTGGCCCTTGCCCGCATCAAATTTATAAGAGCATGTACCAGCGTAGTTGTTGCTCTTGATATCGGTTTCCGTATTGGAAAGCGCACCATTCCACATGCCAGGTGCGGTATGCGCGCCCCAGGGCTGCGAATAATCGACCATACAATCCACGCCTTGCACGACCTGGACCTTCATTCCCACGCGCGGAACCCAATAGCCCTCGGCTCCGTCGGCCGAGGTGCCCAAGCCGAGATCGGCTCCGCCTGGACCGCGCGCATTCTCGTACTTGCGGTCCGGCATCACATAGGTCGCTTCCGCTTCGGTCGCGAACGGAGCCGGATCGAACAGCAGATCGATATCGTAGCCGCCACGCTCCAGGCCGCCGGCATGTGCCGGATTCATCGCCGTCCCGATCAAAGCCAGCGAAAAGCAGCCCGCCCCCAGCAGCGCCTTCAGTCGCAGAATAGTCATGAAATGTCCTCCCCGAATTCGAGTGCACCAAGCTAGAACCAATTCAGGTTAACGGTGCAACAACGAATTCGCGGGCGTACATGTACACACTGGCCAGCCGCATTTTCGAGGAAATGCAACCGGGTGCGGCAAGGCCGAAAAATGGTCTGTGAAGGCTGAGCGGCTCTCAAAAAACAGGGAGAACCATCCAAAAAGGCTCGAAAACAGGCCTTTTTTGGGCTCCAGGAGCCCCATTGTTACATTATGGCAACAATGGGGCTAAAACTTCCGTTTACGTCAATATTAACGCAACGGAATGCTGATTTTCCAGGCGGAAAACCAGCATTTTAGAGGGGTCTAAAGTCTCCCGAATCTACCCTCAGCCGGCGTCGCGAACCCTGGCCAGCGCGATCGACAGCTTGTCCTGTGCATCGCGGTATTCGGCGAGCTTTTCACGCTCGGCATCGACGATCTCGGCCGGCGCGCTGGCCACGAACCTCTCGTTCGACAGTTTCTTGTGCAGGCGCGCGATCTCCTCGGTCACCTTGGCCAGTTCCTTCTGCAACCGTGCAGCCTCGGCGGCGAGGTCGATCAGGCTGCCAAGCGGCAGGCAGATCGTCGCCTCGTTGAGCACGATCTGCGCCGAACCCTTGGGCGCGATATCGGCAAGCGAGATGTCGCCGACCCGCGCCAGCCGCTTGATCGCCGACTCCTCGCGAACGAGGCGCTCGCGTGTCACATCGTTGGCGCCGACCACGACGAGCGGTGCGATGGCTGCCGGCGGCACGTTCATCTCCGAACGCACGGAGCGGATGCCGGAGACGAGGTCGACCAGCCAATTGATGTCGGCTGCAGCCTCGGCGTCTTCGAAGTCCGGTGACGGCCACGTGGCATGGCACAGCAGCGAGGGGCGTTGCTTGCCTTCGCCAGCGGTCTGCGCCCACAGTTCCTCGGTCATGAACGGCATCATCGGATGCAGCAGCTTGTAGATCTCGTCGAGCACGAAGGCGACGCAGGCTCGGCTTTCGGCTTTGGCCGCCTCGTCGGTTCCCATGAACACCGGCTTCAGCAGTTCCAGGTACCAGTCGCAGAACAGGTTCCAGACGAAGCGGTAGGCGGCGCCCGCCGCCTCGTTGAAGCGGTATGAGGTGATGCCGTCGGTGATCTCGCGCGCCGCCCGCGTCAGCTCGGTGAGGATCCAGCGGTTGACCGCCAGCTTGGCGTCGTTCAGCCAGAAATCGTCATTGCGCGCGACCTCGTTCATCTCGGCAAAACGCGTCGCGTTCCACAGCTTGGTGCCGAAATTGCGATAGCCGGCGATGCGCGCCGGATCGAGCTTCACGTCGCGGCCTTGTGCCGCCATCACCGTCAGGGTGAAGCGCAGCGCATCGGCGCCGTATTCGTCGATCAGGTCGAGCGGATCGATGACGTTGCCTTTCGACTTCGACATCTTGGCGCCGTTCTTGTCGCGCACCAGCGCATGGACATAGACGGTGTGGAACGGCTCCTCGTCCATGAAGTGCAGGCCCATCATCATCATGCGGGCGACCCAGAAGAAGATGATATCGAAGCCTGTCACCAGCACGTCGGTCTGGTAGTAGGTCTTCAGCTCGGGAGTCTCATCAGGCCAACCCAGCGTCGAGAACGGCCACAGCGCCGACGAGAACCAGGTGTCCAGCACGTCCTCGTCGCGGGTCAGGATCTCGCCCGGCTTGAAGTTCTCCAGCTTGTCCTCGACCCAGGCCTTCCACGGTCCTTCCAGCGCCAGATAGAATTCGATCGCGGCGCTCAGCGCCTCTTCCTCGGTCTTCTCGACGAAGACGCGCCCATCCGGCCCGTACCAGGCCGGAATCTGGTGGCCCCACCAGAGCTGGCGCGAGATGCACCAGGGCTGGATGTTCTCCATCCAGTCGAAATAGGTCTTTTCCCAGTTCTTCGGCACGAAGTTCGTGCGACCTTCGCGCACTGAAGCGATTGCCGGTTTGGCCAGCTCCGCCGCATTGGCATACCATTGCTCGGTCAGGAACGGCTCGATCGGCACGCCTCCGCGATCGCCATGCGGCACCGCATGGCGATGCGGCTCGACCTTTTCGAGGAAGCCGCCCTCTTCCATCAGCTCGACGATCTTCTTACGCGCGACGAAGCGATCGAGGCCGTCGAGTTCGTCCCAGACCGCCTGGCGCTCCGGCGTCACCTCGAGGCCGGCAAGGAAATCCTCATTGTCCCTGAGACTTACCGCCGCCTCCGTGGTCAGGATATTGATCGCCGGCAGCTTGTGGC
>NZ_RZRA01000422.1:0-4712 GCF_003998945.1 Mesorhizobium sp. M7A.F.Ca.CA.003.01.2.1
CTCGAGCTTCACCTGCCGGCAGACGAATTTCAGCGAGGTGTTGCGCATCAAGGCGCCCGGCAACAAGCCGGCCTCGACCAGGATCTGGAAACCGTTGCAGACGCCGATGACCGTCACGCCCGCGGCCGCTTTTTCGGCCACTGCCCGCATGACCGGCATGCGCGCGGCGATCGCGCCACAGCGCAGATAGTCGCCGAAGGAAAAACCGCCCGGAATGGCGATCAGATCGACATCGGGGATTTCGGTGTCGGTTTGCCAGACGGTGACCGGCGGTGTTCCCGAAATCTTGGTCAGCGCCGCGATCATGTCGCGGTCGCGATTGAGGCCAGGCAGGAGGACGACGGCGGATTTCATTTTCTTAGTGATTCCCAAACTCGTCTAGGGCGAACCCATATTCGATTGCTGAGTAAATTTCGAGCAGGTACTGCTCTGCAATGTCTTCAACAACCACATATTTCACGCTGAGTGTCTTCAATCGCTCGATCTCTGCCCGAAAAACTTCAACGAAAGCCGGGTCTTTTTGAAGGTCTTTCCTGCCGGAACCTTTGCGATATGTGGGCTTTAGCCCTAGCTTTTGACGAGCGCGTTTGAAGGCATACGCAGCAGAACCATGATCTTGCCGGAGATGGTTCTTTAATCGCTGTGAGAGATTGTTCGTACGCCCGATTCTTTCGGGAGTGCCATCCTCCAAGAATAAATACACACCCGGCTCTGGTGGAAATTTATCCAGAAAGCCACGGGCTATTGCATCGTCGAGTCGGTGGAATAGCTCCACAACGTTGCTTGCATGTTTTGCAAAGACTGAGTTCAATCAGCCTATCTCCACCGCGTAATTCTCAATCACCGTATTCGCCAGCAGCTTGTCGCACATGGCCTTGAGGTCGGCTTCGGCCTTGGCCTTGTCGCTTTCCGCCAGCTCGACGTCGAACACCTTGCCCTGCCGCACCGTGCCGACGCCGCCGAAGCCCAGGCCGGACAATGCGTGTTCGATCGCCTTGCCCTGCGGGTCGAGCACGCCGTTCTTGAGGGTGACGGTAATGCGGGCCTTGATCACGCTGGACATGCTCCTGTTCTGATTATCGGGTCGCAAACCGCGATCAGTGCGGCTTGCCTTTGAGGCCGTCGGTCGAGGCGACGAGCACCGGGCCGGTCGGGCGCGGCGGCTCGTTCTCGTTCATGATGCCGAGGCGGCGGGCAACTTCCTGGTAGGCCTCGACGAGGCCGCCCATGTCGCGGCGGAAACGGTCCTTGTCGAGCTTGTCCTGCGTCGCCACGTCCCACAGGCGGCAGGAGTCCGGCGAGATCTCGTCGGCGACGACGATGCGCATCATGTCGCCTTCGAACAGGCGGCCGCATTCGATCTTGAAGTCGACGAGCTGGATGCCGACGCCCATGAACAGGCCGGAGAGGAAGTCGTTGACGCGGATCGCCAGCGCCATGACGTCGTCGATCTCCTGCGGGCTCGCCCAGCCGAACGCGGTGATGTGCTCTTCCGACACCATCGGGTCGTCGAGCGCGTCGGCCTTGTAATAGAATTCGATGATCGAGCGCGGCAGAACGGTGCCTTCCTCGATGCCGAGCCGCTTGGACAGCGAACCGGCGGCGACATTGCGCACCACCACTTCGAGCGGAATGATCTCGACTTCCTTGATCAGCTGCTCGCGCATGTTCAGACGGCGGATGAAATGGGTCGGAATGCCCATGCGGTTCAAATGGTTGAAAATATACTCGGAAATGCGGTTGTTGAGGACGCCCTTGCCGTCGATGACCTCGTGCTTCTTCTTGTTGAACGCGGTTGCATCATCCTTGAAGAACTGGATAAGCGTGCCCGGTTCGGGTCCCTCATAGAGTATCTTGGCCTTGCCTTCATAAATGCGGCGGCGATTTTTCATCTGATTTTTCTCTGGGGTTCCGGACAGGCGGTATCAGACCATTTCCTGTCCGTCTGCCTGAAATAGTGCGGCTACGGTAGGGTTCAATGCCGGGTCTATCCCAATCACATCGTTTGCTCAATCGGCAAATCCTTCCAATCAACCGCTTTCGGGACTGAAATGCCGCAGCGCAGCATGCGATGAAGCATATTGACCGGCCCGCGACCTTTTGGTTTGTGCTTTGACAACGCACATATTCACCGCCAACGAATCGAATTTGACCCGGAGGGACGCCATGAGCAGCATGAAAGACCGTGAAGAGGGCTTTGAGCGTAAATTCGCATTCGACGAGGAGCTTCGGTTCAAGGCCTCGGCGCGCCGCAACAAGGCGCTCGGCCTGTGGGCCGCCGAAAAGCTCGGAAAGTCCGGCGCCGATGCCGACGCCTATGCCAAGGAAGTGGTTATCTCCGACATCGAGGAGGCCGGCGACCACGACGTGTTCCGCAAGATCCGCGGGGATTTCGACGCGGCCGGCGTCGAGCAGTCGGACCACCAGATCCGCCGCACCATGGACGAACTGATGGCGCAGGCGATCGAGCAGATCAAGAACACCTGATCCGGGCCATGCGCTGATCCCGCGGCCATACGCTGGACCAATCGACCGCCCGGCCTATCCGGGCGGTTTTTCTTTGCCTTTGCCGCCGTTTCCGGCTGAAACTGCGGTCGCTAACAAGGAAAGAGTTCATGTCCCTGAAGTCCCGCCTCGCGGCCGATGAAACGTTGTTCACCGCATGGTCCGGTGTGCCGGATGCCTTGACGGTCGAGATCGTCGCCAAGCAGGGTTTCGATGCCGTCACGCTCGACATGCAGCATGGCGGCCATCACGAAGACAGCGTGCTGCGTGGCCTGGTGCCGGTGCTCGCTACCGGCAAGCCGGCGCTGGTGCGAATTCCCGTTGGCCGTTTCGACATGGCAAGCCGCGCGCTCGATTTCGGCGCCGAGGCGGTCATCGCGCCGATGGTGAACTCGGTTGCCGACGCAAAACTGTTCGCCGCCGCCATGAAATACCCGCCGGTCGGCGAGCGCTCCTGGGGCCGGACCTACGCTTTACCCCGCCACGGCCAAGGCGACCAGGCCGACTGGCTGCGCGACACCAACCAGCGCACCATGGCCTTCGCCATGGTCGAGACGCGTGCAGCCCTCGATGCGCTCGATGGCATCCTCGACACGCCCGGCATCGACGGCATCTTCCTGGGCCCGTCGGATTTCTCGATCGCCTGGAGCAATGGCGCCACGATCAATTCGACGCTGGAAAGCATGATGGAGACGGTGGCGTCGGTGGCCGAGCGCACCCGCAAGGCCGGCAAACATGCGGCGATCTACGTTGTCGAGCCGGCAATTGCCGGCCGGGTCGTGTCGATGGGCTATCGCCTGCTGGCCATGGGCTCGGAGCATGCGCTGATTTCACTGGGCGCAAAGACCCTGCTCAAGGGCATCAAGGATTCGATCGGATCCTGAACCCGAACCGGACGCACTGCCGTCACAGCGCCGGGCGGTTAGGCGCTCGACGCCGCAGGCGCCGCGGCGATAGGTCCGCCGCGCCTGAACCTGTTGAACAGGGCGCCGACCATCTGGACCCACCAGTTGTTGAAGGTCATGAGCGGCAACGCCGCGAGGATCGAACCCAGTATGGCGGCGGCGGCGCCGAGTGCGGTGGAACCGCTTGTCAACAAAACCCATGACCCCAATGAGCAGATAACGGGTACATGCACGAGGTAGAGTGGGAAGGACAGCTCGCCCAGAAAACGTGCCACCTTACCCGAGAACCATGATAAAGGCTCATCCACACTCAGCACCGCGTAGACCAACATGACGCTTGCCGGGATGGCCACGCAGGCTTGCCGCAGGCCCACATCGGAAGCCACGTCAAGCACGGCGAACGGGCGATATATGCCCACGGCACTCCCCGCATAACCCAGCAGCGCCAGGGAAACCATCACCATGGCGCCTCTCACCCACCGATTCGGGCGAAAATCCATGGCGAGAAGCGGATAGAGCAAGAGGCTGGCCGGAAAGGCACAAAGAAAGTAACTGACTTGCAGCGCCAGGAACACGACTGCTGCTATGCAGACCCAGAACGATAACGTCCAGCGGCCTTGAAGGAAAAAGACGATCGGGGCGAGGGCGAAGGTCAGCATGCTCCCCCAGAACTCGACCGTCATGGTCCACAGACTGCTGTCATAATAGTTGTCGCCGTAGATGAACGTCCGCCACGCCCCTTGCAGAAACGCGTCGGCGAAACTCGCAGTCTCCGGCGATAGCACCTTTGAAGCATTGCCGAAACTTCTCAGCCAGTCGGATTGGGTGACGGCGGCCGCATCCTTGATGAAATACAGGTCGAGCTTGAAGATGATGCAGGATGCCAGCGTCGTAACGAGTACCGGGCCGGCCAGGCGTGGCAGGCGCTTGATCGCACCCAACCGCAGATCTTGTGCCTTGCTGGTCTGAAAATAACGCTTCACGAGCACGTAGGAAGACAGGACGAAAAACAGGTAGACGGCGGAGCCGCCATTGAACGCGACGAAAGCCAGGCTTGTTTTGAGCGATTGCCCGGCCAAGTCTCCCTCGCCTTCCATCAATGGCGCAAAAGCACCCAAACAATGCCCATTCAGAACTACGAGCGCGGCGACACCTCTTAACAATTCGAGTGAAGCATCCTTGGCCAAGTATGGGCTTTCTTTGAATAATTGCTATTTAGTACGCGCGAATATAATCGTTCGGCGAACAGAGTTCGCCGTTGCTGGAGAGATTATCGCGATCTGCATTAAATTATTGTTCACG
>NZ_RZRA01000423.1:0-4708 GCF_003998945.1 Mesorhizobium sp. M7A.F.Ca.CA.003.01.2.1
AGGCCACGCAGGATGCCGGTGTGCTGCGGGATTGTCTGGCGGGACTTGAGCGAAGCGCGCCGTCGCCATCGCAGGGCGCATTGGCGGCCAGGCGACGCAACAGGATACTGCCACGGCCGGGAACCCCTTGACTCGCCGTGCTCTGGTTCAGCTACTCGGCCAGCGGCTTGATCGTCTCGTAGCCGTTGACGGATTCCGAACTGGTGCCTTCATCGTAGCGCCGCGCGAGCGCGGCTTGCAGATCTGGCGCATAGAGGGCGGTAAATGAATCCAGCGTCTCGCCGGCACCGTTCTTGAAGGTCTCCTTGACCGCCAGGACATTGTATTTGCACTCGCCCAGGCTGAATGTCTCCTTGCCCTTGACGACCAGGCTCAGCGTCTTGGTGCCCTTCGGCGGCTTGTTCGGCGACAGCTCGACGAACTCTATCGCGGCCTTTGTCCCCGCCTTCAGCGGAAACAGCTTTCGCAGATCGGAAAGCGGGATCATCGCCAGGCGACCGGTGTCGCTGTCGCGAAACACCTCGATCAGGCCGGCAAACAGATACTGGGTTTGCGGCGATTGCGATTCGTAGGTGTTGGCAACCGACATCATCCCGCCGGCCACGGGCCGAAATTCGCTCTGGATGCCGGGCCTCGCCAGAACGAAACCCTTTCTGGCGGACTTGACGTCGACGCAACCGGCCGCATGCGCAGTGCTCGCGCACAACATCGCGGCCAGGATCATGCAGATAGGTGCGGCTTTCATTTTTCGTCCTCCTCCGCTTGCGCAAGCGAGACATGCCAGACCCGTGGCATCATGTCGATGATGGCGCAGAGGCGCTGGACGACCGGCCGCTGTCCATGCTGAATCAGCGTATGATGAATCGCCGTTCGACTGCATCGCTTTCCCGACGCAACTTCCTGGCGCAGGCTGCAGGATTTGCCGCGGCCGGCGCCTTGTCGCGCCCGGCCTTCAGCCAGACCGGGCAACGCGTCCAGTCGATCGACGCCACTTTCCTGTTCATCGCCGATGTCCATGCCTGCCGCATGGCGAGCGGCTTGAGCCCCAACTGCCTGCAGGAAGGCAAGACCGACGCCGCGCTGCTGCGCAACGTGGCGGCGCTGAATGCGCTTGGCGACAAGGACTGGCCAACTGAGATCAATGGCGTCGCCACCGGCCTGCGTTCGGCCGGCAGGATAGGCACGCCGCTCGGCCTTGTCGTCGGCGGCGACATCACCGACGATGGCGGCGGCCAGATCACGCAGCCGAGCGAGGGCACCCAACTGCTCCAGTTCAGCCAACGCTACAGCCAGGGCGTCGGTCCCGACCGCGTGCACATGCCGGTTTACATCGGGCTCGGCAACCATGATCTCGACCAGAACGGCCCGCCGCCCCATGTCGACTGGCATCGGCGCGAACTGCGCGACTATGGCGAGGTCCACAATCGCGACGGCGTGTTCTTCAAGCCGCCGGTGCCGGCCACCGACTATGATGTCGACACCGACTGCTACTCCTGGGACTGGGGCGGCCTGCATCTGATCCAGACGCATCGTTTCGCCGGCGATACCGGCCACGGCGCCGAGAGCAGCCTGCCATGGCTGAAGCAGGATCTGGCGACCTATGCGGCGGACGGCCGTCCGGTCATCCTGTTCCAGCATTATGGCTGGGACACCTTCTCGGTGGAACGTTGGGATGCCGCCAAGCGGCACTTCGATGATGACGGCAGTGGTGCGCCGCATTGGTGGAGCGAGGCCGACCGGCAGGCGTTGCTGGCGGCGCTGAAGGGCTACAATATCGTCGGCATTTTCCATGGCCACCAGCACGAAACGCCGCTGATCTATCGCAGGGACGGGATCGACCTGTTCAAGCCGAAGGCTGCCTATATGGGCGGTTTCGCGCTGGCCAGGGTGACCAGCGACGGCATGGACGTGGTGCTGGGCGAGGCGACCGGCGATCACGGCGAGGTCGCCTTCACCAATGCTTTCAGCAAGGGTTGGAGCACCTGAAAAAGGCGGCCTTCGCGACCGCCTTTCCCTCGATAAAGCGCGTTTGCCGATGTCGGATCAGAGCGCCTTCTTGACCTTGTCCTTGACGTCGCCATAGGCCTTCTGCGCCTTACCGGCGGTCCGGTCTCCCGTGCCTTCGGCCTGGGTCTGCCTGTTGCCGGTTGCCTTGCCCGCGGCTTCCTTGACCGAGCCCTTGACCTGCTTGGCCACGCCCGCAACCTGATCCTTGTTCACCATTTTTTGCGCATCTCCTGGGGTTCTGAATTCGGAGGAATTCATTTGCGGTAGCTAACGAGCCGGCGTCGGTTAGGTTCCAGGCGTCGCCCGGACGGCAGATCAGGTCGCGCGGCCGCCGCCCTGGGGCAAGGCTGGTGGGCTAGGCTGCGAACACGCGTCGACCATGGAATTTGGATGGCCGTGCATGCGGGGAGAAAAATGGCTGAATTCACGCTCTACATCGGCAACAAGTGTTTCTCCTCATGGTCGTTGCGGCCATGGCTGGCGATGAGGCATCTGGAGATCCCGTTCGAGGAAGGTTTCGTGCGGCTGCGCACACCTGAAACCTTTGCCAATCTGGCGAAAGTGTCGCCGACCGGTCAGGTGCCGGTGCTGAATCACAATGGCAAGATCGTCTGGGAAACCCTTGCTATCCTTGAATATCTCGCCGACCTGTTTCCCGAGAAAAAGCTCTGGCCGGCCGATATCGACGCCCGCGCGCTGGCGCGTTCGGCCGCGAGCGAGATGCATTCCGGCTTTCGCGAGGTCCGCTATGGCTGGCCGATGAATTTGCGCCGGCCGAAGGGCCACAAGCCGCTCGACGCCGAGGGCGAGGCGCAACGCGCCCGTATCGAGGCGCTGTGGCGCGAGTGCCGGGAAAAATACGGCAGGGGCGGCCCGTTCCTGTTTGGCCATTTCACCGCGGCCGACGCCATGTATGCGCCTGTCGTCACCCGTTTCGACACCTATGGCGGCACGCTGGCGCCGGATACGCGCGCCTATCTCGACGCCGTGCTGGCAACGCCGGCGATGCGGCACTGGTATGCCGAGGCGGCCAAGGAGAGGTGGCCGGAACCCGGCCCGGACGAATAGCCGGATCCAACGAAAACGCCCCTCGCACCTTTTATCGTGCGGGGGGCGTCTTTGCCATCAACCGTTCTTTCGATTGCTCTCACGAACTGCTGACGACAAGGCATAAATGCGCCTTTGCGCGGATGGTTCCTGGATGCCAGAAAATTTTTTCAACTTGGCGCAAGCGCGCTGTTTGGCGCCCGGTTTGCCGTCATGCCAGCTGGTTTGGCCTGGCGTTTTGGGAGAAATCCGCATCTGTGGCTTTATGCAAATTTGACAGCGCGCCAAAAGAAGCCTACAAGCAAATCGTCGATATTTGTTTGACTGACTTTTGTTATCCGCGCTTTCGAGCGCGCCTTTGACGAACTTCCCACATCAAAAATCGGGACAAACGACGTTGTGCATCCGCATGGCGTCGAACGAATATTTGCCATGGAAAGGGTTCGTCATGAGCACCGGCACAGTTAAATGGTTCAACGCCACCAAAGGTTTTGGTTTTATTCAGCCTGACGACGGCTCGGCCGACGTTTTTGTCCACATCTCGGCCGTAGAGCGCGCCGGCATGCGTGACATCGTCGAGGGCCAGAAGCTCGGCTACGAGATGGTCCGCGACAACAAGTCGGGCAAGATGTCCGCCGACCAGTTGAAGGCGGCCTGAAAAACGAATTCTGCTCTCCCGGTGACCACGGATGTACTGGCACCGGTGAGTGGCGAATTCGGGCGCATGGCCGCGGAGACCTGAGTTTCCACGGCATATCATGTGCATAAGCAGGGCGTTCCCGTGCGGTGCATCCTTTTGGATGTCATCTGGTTGCGCGACGCTCTCATGGAAGGTCAGGCGGTGCCTGGCCTTTTTCATTTTCCGCGCCTTGCCGCCGAAAGTGCGCTGCGCGCCGGCCTGGACGTGCTAAGGGACGCTCCAGCAATTTGAATTCGCCGCGCGTATTGCTTTGTGCGTGATCCTGACCGAAGACCCGGTCTCGCTCCATCGGCACAGGCTCCTGACAGGAGAAAGATTTGACCACCAGTTCAAAGACAACCGTCGATCAGGCCGTGTCCCTGTTCAGCAAGACGCAAACCCAGTCGATGTCGCTCAACCGCATCAATTCCGAGCGCGACGCCGTCAGTGAGGCACGCGAAGCCAAGACCGCGCGTCTGCGCGAATTGCGCCTGGAGAAGGAGGCCGACGAGATGGCCGCCGCCGCCGCGCTAGCCGCTTTGCCGAAGCGGGCCGGACGACGCTGATGGCCACCAAACGCGTACCGCCAACACCGATCGCCGCCGACGCAACCATTGCCGATATGGTCGAAGGCCTCGACAAGCCGGTCGAATTCGTCCGGCGTGTGCTGGAAAAGCTCGAGCGCTGCAAGCGTGCCCACGGTGATGCCCAGGTTCGCGTCGGCGTGCGCGGCCGCGCCGAATGCCCGAACTACCTGATCGAGTATGTCCGCGAAGACGCCAAGACCCATGAGCGGGTGACGTATCAGGACGCCGCCTACAGCGGCAGCACGCATCGCGAGCTGGCAGCCCATCACATCGAGGCGGTGAAAAACTGGTCGCCCGAGGAAATGAACATCACGGCCGTTTCGGCGCTGATCGGCCGCCTGCGCAATCCGCGCGCCCCATCATCGCGCTTCGCCGACGAGGACTGACA